>JBIIAA010000103.1:0-6452 GCA_044240165.1 Candidatus Nanopelagicales bacterium | reverse complement strand
TGGTGATTCCATGCCTCTGGGCAGTGATCGCTGCTGCGAGAACTCCTGCGACTGGTTTGATCGCACCATCGAGTCCAAGTTCACCGATGAATGAAATATCCGATTCAATTTTGGAGATTTGCTCAGTCGCAGCTAAGAGTCCTACCGCAATTGGTAAATCCAAACTGGTTCCAGTTTTAGGCAGATCTGCCGGGCTCAAGCCGATCGTGATCCGTGAGTTTGGCCAAGTGAATCCAGAGTTCACGATTGCTGATCTTGCCCGCCATCGAGCCTCCGCCACAGATGTGTGGGCTAACCCCACAACGCCAACGCTTGGCAGCCCTCGCGCGACATCAACTTCTACCTTGACCATGACACCGGAAATTCCTGCTGGCACCACTCCCCACACTTCAGCCAGACTCACGAGAGGTCTTTCAAATGTTCAACCTCGGGCGCACCCCATGCAGGTTGAACCACACTTACCAAATCGATGCGCACTAAAGGGAAATAGCTCTGCTGATCATTGACGTAGCGAAATGCCAATGTTCGAAGGCGGCGTAGTTTGCGGGGAGTGATTGCCTCTGCCGGTGTACCGAGATCATGCGAGCTTCTAGTTTTAACTTCGCAGATAACGAGCGTCTGGCCATCACGAGCAACGATGTCGATCTCGCCAACATTGCACCGCCAATTGCGGGCCACGATTGCCATGCCAAGTTGTAGCAAGTGTTGTGCTGCTATGTCTTCGCCATATTTACCCAGCGCCTGATTGCGTCGCATCTCGACCTCCACTGGCAACTTTGCCTGCGCCGGACGGAAAGTACTACGCGCTAGCTTTCAACTGTGGATGAGCGCTACACGTTTATGCACTGTGGATAAGTCTTAGTAACAACTCACCGATGTCGGTTCAATCTCATCAACTGAACGGTCGTAGGTCCAGAATTGGAATCGAGCTTTTTGTCCAGCACGCAATGAACTCACTGAATCTATCGAGTCATCTACGACTGTTCCCTTGTCTAAGAAATTTACATTGACATAGACCCCATCGAGGCATCCATCTTTGCTCGTTACATCAAGCGTCCAGTACCAGCACCGCGCCCCCGAGCCGCAAGGATCTTTAGCTCCCTTGATCCATTTGCCTGCGACTTCATCTGTCATTTTGAAAAATCCGCGCGGATACCAAGGAACTTCAGGTACCTGAATTTCAGAAACCTCGGGTGTCGCCGATGCCAGGGTTTGAGGTGCTACTGACGCAGTGCCTGAAGAGCATGCGGCAAGCAGCAATAGAACTGGTGCGAGATGCAAGACAGGCAGGGGTAACTTCATCGCATAACTCCTCAGCAACCAAACACCCCAAGTTAGGGAAGATGCCGGAAGAGTACTGCACCCACCCTGGAACTGCGCTCCGAATTACTGGCTATTCGACCTTTACCCCAGGCAAGTTCCAACTTCGCCGATGTTCCACTGTCGCACCATGTGCCGCTAAGGCTGCAATGTGCCCAGGCGATGCGTAACCCTTGTTGTCTTCCCAACCAAAGGCTGGGAACTTACTGGAAAGTTTGACCATGAGTGCATCTCGCTCGACTTTTGCAAGGACGCTAGCCGCCGCCACCGACACACAGGTTCGATCTGCTTTCACTTTTGTCACAACGGGAGGAACGTCACTCAAAACATCTGAACCAAGTTCAAGGAATGACGCTTGTTCAGGCGGGGTAAACCAATCATGACTGCCATCGAGCAGAATAACTTCTGGTTGCACATCAAGCTGAGTCAGTGCACGGTGCCCTGCGAGTCGCAACGCCCCAATAATTCCGAAGTCATCAATTTCTTGTGGAGTGGCGTGGCCCACTGCATATGCCAAGGCCCACTCGCGAATTTTTGGCACAAGCGCGTTGCGAACCAACGGTGAAAGTTCTTTGCTATCGCGAACTCCCTGCAAGGTATTACGAACTGAACTATCAACCACAACTATTCCAACACTGACAGGTCCAGCAAGCGAACCGCGGCCCACTTCGTCAACTGATCCAATGGTTGCGTAGCCATCCTTAAGGAGGCCGCGTTCAGTGCTCAGAGTTGGCGAACTCACTTGGCTGCAGCTGCACTCGATTTATCGAGCGCAGGATTTCCAAAAATTTCAGGGATTGGCAAGGTCGTGAATCTCTTCAGCGGCCAAACAACGACAAACGCACGCCCGACAACATTGGCAACAGGCACAGCGCCGCTATTGACCTCAAGGTGATAGCGAGAGTCACGCGAATTTCCGCGGTTGTCGCCCATCACAAAAATCGACTCTGCGGGAACAGTGATGTCGAATTGCAGTTGGTTTGTCGGTGCAACGATGTAACTCTCATCCAGGGGCACATCATTCAACACAATGCGTTGCTGAGCATCGCAGCACACCACGTGGTCACCCGCGATACCAATTGCTCGTTTCACTAAATCACCACCACTATCGCTGGGTAGCAAGCCAATAAAGGTCATCGCGTTATGAATCAATCCACGCACACCCGTGGGTCCAGGCTCGGGAGCTGCAAGCCAGCCGCCCGGGTCACGAAACACCACAACTTCTCCACGGGAAATCCCGCCAAAGTGTGTGGTGATTTTGGAAGCCACGATGCGATCGTTAGGCATCAGCGTGTTTTCCATCGACTCGCTCGGCACATAGAACGCCTGAACCAGCAGGGCTCGCACGAGAGCTGACAGCACCAGGGCGGCAATCACGATGACGGCAAACTCCCGAAGTCCCGATACAAATCCGGTTGACTTAGGTTTCTTGGGCCGAGCATCCTGCGGCGGCGACTGTTCGATACTCACTGAGTCACCTTTGCATATTCTGAAGGGATAGACACACTTCCCCATCGCGCTGGCGGCCACACCACTGCCATGACCCGCCCAACAACCTTGGATGTGGACACCATTCCACCACCAGGATCACCTAGGTGAGCGCGCGAATCGGCGCTGTTGGATCTGTGATCTCCCATGACCCAAAGTTTGCCCTCTGGAACAACTGCATCGAAATCAACGGTGCTTGGGACATCACCTGGAAATAGATACGTTTCTTGGAGCGGAACACCATTGATGAGTAGCGAGCCTTGAGCGTTGCAGCATTGGACGTGATCGCCAGCAACCCCAACCACTCGCTTCACGAAATCAGTTCCATCGGGAGCGATCACACCCACCGACTGACCAATAGTGGTGAAGAGTCCGCGGATTGGATCGCGCGACGGCACCATGCCTTGAGCAACAAATGAATCGGTGCCATCAAAGACAACAACGTCACCGCGCTCGATAGGCCGTACGTGGTAGACGAGTCGATTAACCATGACTCGATCGCCTACCTGCAGCGTGTCTTCCATCGATCCCGAGGGAATGGAAAATGGCTTAGCAACGAACGAAGTGAAAAGGAGAACGAGAACGACCGCACCCAGAAGAGTCAGTGGAATATCCCACCGAGAATGTTTGGGCACAAGCGGAAGAACTAGTCCTGTGACTTGGTAGGCACACGATCGCGCTTCTCGCGGATCTTTGCCTTTTTGCCACGCAGATCGCGCAGGTAGTACAGCTTGGCGCGTCGCACGTCGCCACGCATAACAACTTCGATCTTTTCAATGATCGGGGTATGCATTGGGAACTTGCGCTCTACACCGGTTCCGTAAGAAACCTTGCGAACCGTGAAGGTCTCGCCGATACCTGAACCGGAAATGCCAATGACTACGCCTTGGAAGACCTGTACACGGGTCTTACTGCCTTCAACGACCTTGACGTGCACCTTGAGGGTGTCGCCGGCGCGGAATGCTGGGATGTCGGAGCGTAGGCTGGCTACGTCGACGATGTCGAGAGTCTTCATGATTATTCGCTTCCTGCAGGAGCCACAGGTCTCCCACGGTGGGGTTTGAGGAAATTACTACCCATGCAACCGAGTCCCCTGTGGCAGAGCACCGGCGCGGTGGGCTGTAGAAGTGTGCCACAGCCTGACCCCGGACCCCAACTCGCCTCATGCGAGCAGCGCTGAACGGGCGTGACCCTGCATGCGAGAACGGAAATACCGTGAACGTGCCTCCACGATCCCCCTAGGTTTCCAAGCACTCACACTTGGCCCTGTTCCCTTACTCCATCACTGCCTGGTCAAGAATCAGTTAAAGGTCCGGACGCTTCTCAGCAGTACGCGCCTGGGCTTGTTCCCGGCGCCACTTAGCGATATTGGCGTGATGACCACTTGTGAGTACGTCAGGTATCGCGATCCCCCGCCATTCCTGCGGTTTTGTGAAAACAGGGCCTTCAACAAGCGCGCCATCTGTGCCAATGCTGAATGAATCATCTGCAGCACTTTCCTGATTTCCTAGGACTCCTGGAATCAAACGTCCAACCGCTTCAACAATCACCATCGCGGCGACCTCGCCACCAGCAAGTACGTAGTCGCCAATCGTCACCTCAGCAACACCGTTCCAGTCCTCACGGGTTGAGTAGTGCTGCATAACCCGCGAATCAATGCCTTCATAGCGGCCACAAGCAAACACGAGCCAGGATTCTTCGCTCCAGCGTTGCGCGAGACCTTGAGTCAATGGCGCCCCTGACGGGGTCGGCACCACAAGGGTGGGTTTGGTTTCACCTGATCCGCGAATCTCGTCGAGAGCCATGCCCCACGGTTCAGGCAGCATCACCATGCCGGGGCCGCCACCATATGGGGTGTCGTCAACCGTGTTGTGGCGATCGTTAGTCCACGTACGTAAATCATGGAGTCGTAAATCAATGAGACCTGCGTCAACCGCTTTTCCAATTAACGACAACCGCAATGGTTCAAGATATTGCGGGAAAATGGAAACGATGTCGATGCGCATTACGCCTCGGAATTTTCAAGCAATCCAGCAGGCGGATCAATGACGATGCGCTTCTGTGCGATTTCTACCACCGGGACAAATAATGCGATGAATGGGACGAGTACTTCTGACTCATCGGGTCGTAACACTGACAACATGTCTTGGCTTGGCAAGTGAATCACTTCTGTGACTATGCCAATAGCCGTTCCATCAAGGAGCTCGACGTTGCAACCTTCAAGTTGGTCGTCATAGAACTCGTCGGGATCCTGCGGAGTCTCGTTTGGATCGCGTTCAACTTCTAAAATTGTGTTGCGAATGGACTCGGCCCAAGAGCGATCGTGAATGCCTTCGAACTTGATGAGCAGCCGACCAGAATGCCAATGGACCGCTTCAACCGTTAACAGTTGAAGCGGTCCATCGATAATAAATTCTGTGCCTGGAGCGAAGCGAAGGTCAGGTTCGTCAGTACGAGACTCGACGGTTACTTGCCCGCGAATACCGTGTGGCTTACCTATGCGTCCGACAACAACGCGCATGGTCAGTTAGCGCTCAACTACGTCGAGAAAGTCAATACGTACGCCACGGCCACCGTTGAGGGCAGCCAAGACGTTGCGCAACGCCGTTGCGGTACGACCGCCACGACCAATGACGCGCCCCATGTCTTCTGGATTCACGCTGACATTCAACGTGGTTCCACGACGCTGGGACTTCTCTGACACATTGACATCCTCGGGATGATCAACGATGCCACGCACGAGGTGACCTAAGGCCTCTTCGAGCATCAGGCGGGAGTCACATCTGCTGGTGCATCTTCGGAAACAACTTCAGTAGCTGCTGATTCAGTAGCAACCTCTTCAGCGATTTCTTCAGCGATAGCTTCGGCCGCTACAACTTCTGCAATCACTTCAGCGACTACCTCAACTGCAACGACTTCTGCTACAACTTCAGCGACTACCTCGACTGGAGTTTCAAGCTTTGGCTTCTTTACGATCTTTGGCTCGTTAGCCGCTTCAGCAACTGCAGCCTCGAATACGAGGATCTTGTTGACCTTAGGAGGTGCAACGCGCAGCGTGCCTTCAGTGCCTGGGAGGCCCTTGAACTTCTGCCAATCACCAGTGATCTTCAGGATCGCTTCGACTGCTGGAGTTGGAAGTGCACCAACACCAAGCCAGTACAACACTCGGTCTGACTTCACCGAGATGATGCTTGGATCCTGCAACGGCTGGTAGATGCCGATCTCTTCAATGGCGCGACCATTACGAGCGGTGCGTGAGTCGGCAACAACAATGCGGTACTGCGGTGCGTGGGTCTTGCCCAAGCGCTTCAACTTGATCTTTACGGCCACGGCGGGCTTATCTCCTGTTATGTAAGGCGGTCCGAGCTCACCTCTGCGTGGGGACACGTCAGCGAAACTTCGACCTTGCGGACTGCTGTGCCTTGGGTTGAGAGGGTCCTTCGGCGCAGCAAGTGCCCGCTCATTCTGCCAGACCATTGCCGCGGTGGTGACCACGGCCACCCTTTAGCGCTATTGGCCCAGCATCTTCTTCAGATCAGGTGGCAAAGATCCCAGATTTGGCGGGGCCATCTCTTGAGCGACTCCCTGAGTTTGCTCCCCAGTCACCCGCTTTGCTGGGTTGCCGCTGCGCCCTTGAGCGCCTT
>JBIIAA010000102.1:0-6476 GCA_044240165.1 Candidatus Nanopelagicales bacterium | reverse complement strand
AGTTTGCGCAGTATTCTTAACTGTTCCTCGCGAACTGGACGCACGAATGGTGTTTCAACTTGATCCTGAATCCACTTGCGCTGATCAGGTTCTTGAATGTGCATGTACTCGATACCAATAGTGCGTGTGTATGAGTCGCGGAGCACCTTCAAGATGTCGCGGAACTTCATCAGCTGATGACCGCCAAAGCCGCCGGTTGGGAAAATTCGATCCAGATCCCAAAGGGTCAAGCTATGTGCCATCGTGTCGAGATCAGGATGTGCCGGTTGCCGGGTTTCTAGTGGGTCTGTGTCGGCAAGGAGATGGCCACGTACGCGATACGCATTGATGATTTCTTGTACTCGTGTGGCTTTGCTGAGGTCTGTTTCATGATTTGCGGAAATATCCTTTGCCCAGCGAATTGGCTCGTAAGGGATACGCATTGAGCGGAAGATCTCATCGTAGAAACCATCCTTGCCAAGAAGCAATTCATGAATGCGACGCAGGAATTCACCAGACTGCGCACCCTGAATGATGCGGTGGTCATAGGTAGAGGTCAGGGTGAGAATTCGGGAAACAGCATTGCGTGCAATGGATTCTTCAGAGGCGCCTTCCCATTCGGCAGGGTAATTCAAGGAGCCGACACCGATGATGCAACCTTGACCCGTCATCAAACGGGGAACTGACAGATTTGTACCGAGTCCACCTGGGTTTGTCAGGGACATCGTGGTTCCAGCAAAATCGTCGACCGTCAACTTGTTGTTGCGAGCCTTGCGAACCGTGTCTTCGTAGGAAGCTAAGAATTGGGCGAAGTCCATATCCTGGGCGCCCTTGATGCTTGGAACTAGGAGCTGGCGCGTGCCGTCGGGCTTACTTAAGTCGATTGCGAGTCCCAGGTTTACCTGGTCCGTGGATACAAGGGCCGGCTTGCCATCGACCTCGGTATAGCGGCCGTTCATTGATGGCATTTCACTTGATGCGCGAATGATGGCAAAACCGATGAGGTGGGTAAAGGAGACCTTGCCGCCGCGGGTTCGAGCCAGGTGGCTGTTGATGACGGTTCGGTTGTCTTCTAAGAGGCGCGCTGGAATAGCTCGAACGCTCGTTGCTGTTGGAACCGTAAGACTGGTCTCCATATTTGTCACAACACGAGCAGCTGCACCTCGGAGAACGACTGCTTCAGCGTCGGCTGGCTTCGGTGCGGCGACGGGCGCTGCAGCGGCAGGTGCCGGAGTCGTAGTTGCCGGAGTCGCAGTGGCGGGGATCTGAGCAGGGACGGTTGCGTCTGGCGCTGCTACTAGAACTGTTGACTGTGGTGCCTGGGCAACTTCTTGGGTATTGACTTGGGCCGGGGAGGCAGCACTAGGGGAGTAATCGGCGAAGAAGTCCCACCAATGGGGATCAACTTTGTTCTTATCCTGCTTATATAAGTCATACAACTCATCGACGAGCCACTCATTTGCGCCGAATGGGTCCATGGATTCCGTGGCCACTGCCGATCCTCTCGCACCTGCAGGTGCACATTTCTAGAAAATGAAGCGCTGCTAATGGTCTAGCCACACGTAAGTAACTGTAGTCCCTTGTGTGGGCCATGCCCAGATGTCCAGAGGGTGGCCCTCGTCTCAATGGCGTCCGGTTTGGCTCTGGAGGTGAGTCGTTTTAGAGTTAGTCAGTGATTGACCAGAAGCCTCGACGACTCAGCGTTGCTTTAGCCATGTGCATTGGCACATGGCTTGGCTTGGTTGGCGTCGCTGGTCCAGCTCTGGCGCAGGCCCCATATCCAGATCCACCGAATATCGCCGGCGTCACTTCGCCCTCGAGCGGTTCGCTGCAAATCGCTTATGTGTTACCCACAAATACCTTCAGCTATCCCGTGACCGATGTGGAAGTCACGACAAATGGTGCAAATACTTGGTCAAGTTGCGGCACGGTCGACGGCCTGTGCGTGGTCGGTGGTCTGACCAATGGACTGCGTTACTTGGTTGCGCTTCGCTCGGTGAACTCAGCTGGACCAAGTCAGGCCAGTGTGAATGGGTCTGGGGTCCCGAAGATTCCGGCCGCTCAAAACACCGACAAAATCACAAAGTTGCCAAGGTCTCGGATAACGGTGACCGCAGCTTTCAATGCTGCGAGCAATAACTTAGGAGTCAATGGGGCGGTGACTCGATTGGGAGTCGGTGCGCTACCTGAGCTGAAATTCAATCGCGATATTCCAAATAAGGCCGTGGTTGAAAGACACCTCACTGTCTCGGCGATGTCAGACGTAACTGGCGAAACTCAAATCATCCCCGGCCGTTGGGCTTGGCAAGATGCGCGAACGATTATTTTCCGACCTACGGGTTGGTGGCCAGGGCGTTCCACTATCAGCATCACCTCAGATCTGGATGCAACAAATCTAGGTCTTTCAGGTGGTGCGACACTCATTGGTGGCACAACCCTTGGTACGTCATATAGCTTCAAGACTGCGCGAGCATTAGTGGGACGCGTCGATGGAAAGTCACACATGATGAATGTCTACATCGACAATGTAAAGGTCAAGTCCTTCAAGATTTCCTTGGGCGGACCTGACTGGCGTACTCGCAACGGTGTGAAAGTCATCAATACCCAGAAGGAACCAGCGAAGACATACACCAGCGAGGCGCTGGGTTTGACGGCCCCAGAAGATCAGTACAGCCTTGATGCCAAGTGGAATACCCGGCTAACCCCTTCGGGTGAGTTCATGCACGCAGCCCTTTGGGCCACGAGTCGGCTAGGTCGCTACAACGGTTCGCACGGGTGCACGAACATGAACGAAAAAGATGCCAAGTGGATTTTCGATAACACCATTCCGGGTGACGTATTTATTTACACCAATACATTGGGCGAGATCGCTCAACCCGGTAATGGGTCAGGTGGCCTTTGGAATATTCCTTGGGCAAGTTGGGTTCGTAAATCTGCCTTAGGCGGGTTGCCTCTAGCGCCAACGATCCCGGCGCCGTCAGCCACTCCAACTCCCACATCTACCCCATCAACTTCGGTTATTCCCAGTTCAAGTCCCTCAACTTTGAGCACTTGACCTGTACTACTGGCAAGATTGACCCATGAGTTTGCTGACGAGAGCCATCGGAGCCTTGGGTCCCAATCGCACGCTTGCCGAGCGCGTGGCGCTTTTTGCCGCCGCTGCGGCGGTGGGCCCATCATTTGAACCAGGTCTTCAACCGCGCAAGACCCTTGATCAAGCGATAGCCACCGGCGTTATTTCTGCCACGACCCTCTCGCTAGTCACTGCCACCCAGAGTTCCATTGATGCGTTGGGCAGTAGTTTGATGCGCACCCGAGGCGTTAATCGTTCCAATGCAACCAGCACAACAAAATTGTTATTCAACGTGGGCACAAACTTGGCTGTTGCTGGTATCACCGAAACCATTGCACGGCTCCTTCCTGCGCACGAAGATGAACAACTGCGAAGAGGGCTTGCGCGCGTAGCAGCGCAACGATCGTCAAAAGTTGCTTTAGCTGGTGCTGGTTTGAGTGCCATCATCGGCACGTTTGATCTGCTGGCCCAGAAGAGCCCGAGATTGCGTTGGACGTTGGGTGTGCCATTGGCGTTGCCTGCGGGTATCGCTGCATCAGCATTTGAGATTCATCGCGTGCATCAAAACGCAGAAAAATATAACGACACGACAATCTCGAAAGTTTCAACTCGAAATTCAGTCGGTATTGCGATCGGTGTTGGTGCTGGGGTCCTTGCGCTACAAGCAGGCGAACGAGCTTTGGCGTCTCAGGTTTCCAAGGCACTTTTGAGGGTTGCTCCAGACTACGACGAAGTGGCAAACCCTATTGGCCACTTCGTTGCCCTTGGAATTCTCGGTGGTGCACTAACGGCTGGCTATGAGTACGCGATTCGACGCGTAGAACAAGGCGGAGCAGCCGTTGAGCCTGCGTATGAGATCCCGCCAACAAGTCGATTTGTTTCTGGTGGTCCGGAAAGTCTTATCCCGTTTGCAACTCTGTCCCGCGAAGGTCGTCGTTTCACCAACATGGCGTTGACTCGCGATGAAATAGAAAACGTGATGGGTTTGCCAGCTAAGCAAGATCCCATCCGACTTTTCGTTGGCCTAGATTCTTCAAGTGTCATTGAAGAACGTGTTGAGTTACTTATCGATGAATTGGTGCGCACAAATGCCTTCGAACGCGAAGTTCTGTGTTTCGCTTCACCGACCGGATCGGGTTACATCAATTATGTTCTTGCTGAAGCGTTGGAGTACCTCGCCCTGGGCGATAGTGCAATAGCCACGATCCAGTATTCGCTGCTGCCATCACCAATGTCGCTGAATCGCACAGGTCTTGCAGTCGAACAAAACCGGGCAGTGATGTATGGGATCACCGGATATCTGCGAGGGTTAGCGCCAGAGAAGCGGCCAAAGTTTGTGCTGTTCGGTGAGAGTCTTGGCGCGCTTACGATGCAAGATATTTGGCAGCATCGCACAGTTGAAGCGATGGAACGAGATTTCGTTCATTCGTCAATCTCCTTGGGTACGCCATCGGCAACGGAATTCGCGAAAGCATGGCGACTTGATCGAGAAAAGATGGATCCTGAGGGTCTGATGATTGAACTAGATAACTTCGGTCAGTTCATGGACCTTCCTGAGGAGCAGCGCAACAAACTGCGACATCTGCTATTGAGTCACTACGACGATCCGATTCCCAAATTTGGAACGAATCTTTTACTTCGACAGCCGTGGTGGCTGGGACCGATCAACGAACGACCACAAGGCGTACCAAAATCTTCAAGATGGCGGCCTGGCACAACATTCGTTTTGACGGGTGTAGATCTCATCAATGCGATGGAAGTGATTCCCGGGATTTTTGGCCGCCGAGGACACGATTATCGCGAAGATATCGCTCGTTTTGTTTCGGAGATTTACGACCTTGCGGTCACCCCCGCACAGCTCGAAAAAATGGAAGTCGCTTTGCGAAATCGAGAACTGAAGTGGGCACAACGTCGAGTGGTCACGGAACAAGTCGCACGAGCAAAGGAAGCCTTGACTCGTGAGATGAAATCTTGGATCCCAACGGATGATTCCAACATGAGCAGTGATGACATTTGGAAGCAATTGGTTGCTTCCGCTCAAGCAGATATAGATGCCGGTGAAGCGGTACAGCAGTTGTAATAGGTTCACCAGTTAATATTTTTTGAGTCCTCGATAACGCGCTGAACATAGTTTTGGGTCTCGGGGTACGGCGGAATTCCGTCGTAACGACGAACTGCTCCAAACCCGGCGTTGTAGGCGGCCAGAGTGTTCTGAAGGCGATTCCCGCTGACGGACTTCACCAGTTTCCGATTTCGGCAATTAAATGCTGCTGCCGAGGGGATGGCGTCTTGAGGATCCCAAATATCAGTTTTCCCGTTGCCATTGGCATCCAAGCCAACCTCATCCCAGACTTTGGGCATGAACTGGGCGATGCCTTGAGCCCCCGCGCCGCTTTGAGCTCGTGGGTCCCAACTGCTCTCTGCTGCTATTTGAGAGGCAAGAATCTCAGCAGGAATGGCAGGGCACAGCTGTGCGGCGCGAAGGACTAGAGCCCGATATTGGCTAGGCACTTGAACTGGACCGATCAATCCAAATTTCTTGGCACTGTCTATTGCCCAGGTCACGGCTGCGATTGAACCGATCATGACGATAACAATCACGATGAGGGAACGAAGCCGATGTGATGCGCGCACAAGACCCACGGTAACCCGAAAGCGGAGCTGGGCGCGTACGGTGGTCCTGTGGCAAGCCAAAGCAAGGGCGAAGCGTCCGACTTTTCACGCCCTCAAGTGGAATCGATGTTTGAGCAGCGGCTGGCTGAAGCGTTCGCTGCCCTTGGAAAATTCAATCTCCTGGTCGTGGGTAAGACTGGAGTAGGAAAGTCGACGCTGGTCAACGCGATGTTCGGTAGTGATGTAGCTAAGACCGGAATTGGTGAACCTGTTACACAAGGACTGACCCACTACGAAATACCAGACAGTTTCCTTGGTTTGTACGACGCTGAAGGCTTTGAGACCGGCGTAGCTGGTGATGAGATTCTTGAAGGCTTGCGCTCACTTGTGGCGCTCAATGCCACGAAACCTGCAGAGCAACATATTCATGCAGTCTGGTATCTCGTGCGTTGGTCTGATCGCAGGTTTGAGCAGGCGCAGACGAGTTTTGTGAATGAGTTACTTGAACTTAATTTGCCAGTAATCATCGTGTTGACACAGGTGCCTACAAAAGATGACCTGATTCATCCGGATGCGCGCGAGTTTGCTGATTTCATCGATGGGCTCGGGCTAGGAGTATCCGGTCCGACAATCATGACAAACGCGTTAGAGGATCAGTTCTCAAGTGCGCCGGTCTTCGGGCTACAGACGCTACTCAACTCAACGTTTGAGATCGTTCCACTCGTTGCAGAAAAAGCACTTACTGCAGCACAAGTGATTGATTTGGGACGTAAAAAAAAAGTCGTGGCCGCAATAATTAAACAAGCTTGCA
>JBIIAA010000101.1:0-6497 GCA_044240165.1 Candidatus Nanopelagicales bacterium | reverse complement strand
ATCACTGGTTCTGTTCGAACACCAAATGGATCGATTCTCGGACTCATCTGCAATCCTCATTTCAAGGGATAACCGTGCTTATTTCTTTGTCGTAGCATTCTTTTACGCCGATGAACTCTGGTGTATCCCACCGATAAGCCCAGTCACCATGGTTGGATGCCAGTCATGGTTTGTACACGCAGGAAAGTTGCCGATCGAGAAGTTATGCCGATTGGCTTTGGAGCAATGCGTTTGGGTTTAGAAGGTCGACCCAGTGCAGATGATTCTGTAAACACATTGCATGCCGCCTTCGATGCTGGTGTGCAGCTAATTGACACTGCGGTCAACTACTGCCAAGACCCTGATGAGTTCGGTTACGACGAAGCCCTTGTTGCTCGAGCTCTGCGTGAATGGTCAGGGGATCGCAACCAGGTATCTGTAATCTGCAAGGGCGGCGTTCTTCGCACCGCAACTGAACAAGTACTACTTAACGGGAGCCCTGAGAATTTACGCTGGTCGTGCGAAACCAGTTTGCGTTCGCTGGGAGTTGACCAAATTTGGCTTTACCTTTTGCACGGGGTAGACCCAAAAGTTCCATTCGAGGAATCAATCAATGCTCTCGTCGAACTCCAACGTGAAGGAAAAGTTCAGCACATCGGCTTGTCTAACGTTGGACGTAAGCAACTCATGCAAGCGCAAGAACTTATGACGATTGCAAGTGTGCAAAATGGGCTGTCACTTTGGAACCGCGCTTCGCTCCCTCTTGCACACTTATGTGCAGAACTAGGCATCGCTTTTCATGCGTACGGTCCGCTTGGGTCGCGAAGCCAGAACTTAATGAACCCCACGCTCACTTCCATCGCAGCTCGACATGACAGATCGCCTGCTCAAGTAGCTCTTGCGTGGGTTCTTGCTCAGACTGACACCACAATCCCAATCCCCGGCGGGCGCAGACCAGAGTCTGTTAGAGATAGCGCAGCGGCCGCTGATCTGGAGTTATCGGAGCAGGACCTCGCCGGATTAGACGGGATCAAGCACTGATCAAGGTAAAACTTATTAGGGAAACCCACGAGAAGGCGATGCCACCATCTGCGACGTAGGCGGAAAGCCGAGGCGGTCAGCACTCGAACACCGGTGAGCAACTAAATCCTAGAGCCTTCCCATAAACCTAATGCAGTAGATATCGCAGCAACAAGCACGAGCGGTTGATCCAACATTGGATGATGCCCCGACTGCGGCAACTCAATCACTGGAATCTTGTTACCAACAGCCTCATACAAACCATCGACTACTTCCTGGGAGACGATGCCAAACTCGGCGCGCAACAACACAGCAGGGCATTGCAGACTCTGGAGTTTCTCGTTCAACGAACGACCCCGAGTCTGGTTGAAGAAGCTGGGGTCATACTTCCAGGTCCATCCACCATCAACTTGCTTCAAAGACTGTTCGGCCACATGCCGACCCACGTAGGGCAAGATCACGTCTTGTTCAGGAATCGTGCGAAAACGTTCGATTGCACCTTCGAATTCAGCGTGCACTTTCGGCGCTCGAAGTGGGGGTAACGCCCCGTTCTTTTCCCACGGCTTTGGATCCAGCGGGGTGTCAATCACAATAAGCCCACTGACCAATTCGGGATGATCAGCTGCGGCAGCAAGCGCGATACCGCCACCCATACTGTGACCAATGACAACGGGTAGACCGTCTATCAATTCAGCAGCGATGGCCATAATTTCCTGGCCCCACTCGTCTGTGCCGTATTGCACACGCTGTCCGCTATCTCCGTGTCCCGAAAGGTCGATTGCGACCACACGATGCGTCTTGGCAAGCAGCGGCGCGATGTGATCCCACCAGCCTGAGTGCGCAGAACCGCCGTGCACAAGCACGAGCCCAGGATTGGACCGCTCGCCCCAGCAGCGAGCATGAACATTGACGCCGGCAACCGGGATGTCTACGTGTTGAGGTGCTTGCGCAATAGCCTTGATGAACCAGTCAGGCACGTTAGGTTGATCGTTGAGGGCGGGATAGGCCGTCATTTGAAAGTCATCTCCAATAAGAGTTCGAACCCTGACCATATCTGTGCCTCAGCTGCGTGACTGCGGTTATCCCTTCCGAGCCTCCCTTAATTCCGCACTGCCATTGAATATTCATTGCGGTTCCATGCATAAGCCCGGTCACCAGCAAGTTCAACTTGTGGAGCAGGCAGCTGCTCTCCCCAGGCTTGGCGCTCAGCCTGTTTGCTCATTGTGCCGCTGAGAAACAAGGCGCAGAAAAATCCCCTAGTTCTGCCTAGAGACCAATTAACCTGCGCTTTAAAAAGACAAGACTTCTCAAAAGCAAACATGAAGATTGAAAGGAATTCGGAGGAAGCTGTTCGACCACGAAGGAGCGCTAAGCCTTGCGTCCTGACAAGGCCAGCATTCGTACAAGATCGTCTGCGCCCGACTCGGTCGCGACGATTGGTCCATAGAGACCTGGAACACGCGAGGCGTCAGCCACCTGACCCAGGGCAACGATGCAGGCTTGCAACAAGTCATCAGGTATCGACTCGTCGCCACCAACCGCACGTGCCAAGTCCCACGTGTGAATGACAGCGTCGCGCATCAAGCCATCAACCATGCCGGCCACTGGCACAGCGTTTCCTCGCACTATGACGGTTGTCACTCCAGCCGCTTCCGCTTGATCTAAAACCGATGCTGCGTTGCCATATACCGACTGCCAAGCTTCGGTGATGTCACCTTGGACCGGTTGTCCGAAATTAGTGAAGAAGTCCCCTCCATTGAGCCCGGCCTCAAGCCCGATCAAATTGTTGACGAGATGAGCGACAACATCACTGGCAACCCAGCCCTCACATGGTGAATCGGCGTTCCATTTGTCAGCAGGAGTAGCACTCACTCGCGCATTGAATCCGGCTAGGGCCTGAAAGAACTGCTCGCGGGAGGCGTTTGATGTCGTCATCTGGCCAAACTAGCCACCATTTTGCCCACCGTCAACGGACGATTGGTGTGCCACCTCTTCACCCCGATAAATAGAAGGCGGTGCAAATGAGCGGCTCAGCCCGACGAGACCTCAATGACTTGGCCGTCTTCAACATGCCAACGTCGAGTCAGGCGAACTGTGTCAAGCATTCGCCGGTCGTGAGTTACCAATAAGACTGTGCCATCAAAGGATTCCAGCGCTTCTTCGAGTTGCTCAATAGCTGGCAGGTCAAGGTGGTTCGTCGGTTCATCGAGGACGAGCAAGTTCACTCCGCGCGCTTGAAGCAGCGCAAGTGCAGCACGGGTTCGCTCACCTGGCGAAAGTGATGCTGCCGGACGCAGTGCCTGATCTGCACGGATTCCAAACTTCGCGAGCAGGGTGCGCACATCCGCCATAGGCCATTCAGGAACTTCAACGGAGAACGCATCAGCAAGTGGGGTGTCTCCTTCAAACAGGGCCCGCGCTTGATCCACTTCCCCGACAACAACACCGGAACCAAGCGAGACCTGCCCGGTAGTAGGCGCAAGGCGCCCGAGTAACAAAGCAAGCAACGTGGTCTTACCTGCACCGTTGGGGCCAGTGACAGCAACGCGATCGCGCAAAGTCAACTGCAGATCAACAGGGCCTAAAGTGAAATCACCGCGGTTGACGCTCGCCGCTCGCGCAACGACAACAACATCACCTGAACGAGGGGCGGCAGCAATACTGAATTGCAACTGCCATTCCTTGCGCGGCTCATCAACTACCTCGAGTCGCTCGATCATGCGCTCACTTTGTCGCGCTTTTGCGGCCTGTTTTTCCGAAGAGTCACTTCGGAAATTGCTGACGAACTTGTCGTTATCCGTCTTTTTGCGGCGTGCGTTCTTTACACCTTTTGCCATCCAGGCCCGTTGTGTATGAGCTCGCGCCTCAAGTTCTGCACGACGACCTGCGTATTGCTCATAATCCAAACGAGCTTGGCGACGCGCAACGGAACGCTCATCGAGATACGCCTCGTAGCCACCGCCGTAGGTTGTGATGCGTTGCAAACTTCTGTCGATCTCAAGAACTGAGGTCACCGTTCGTGCAAGGAATTCACGATCGTGGCTCACAACAACTACTGGTGCATCGAGACCCTCGACAAAATCTTCGAGTAGATCCAAGCCCTCACTGTCGAGGTTGTTCGTTGGCTCATCGAGCAAGTAGACGTCAAAGCGCGAGAGCAACAATGCAGCGAGTCCAACACGGGCAGCTTGCCCTCCGGACAATGCCGACATCGCAAGATCAAGATCAACATCGAGTCCGATTTCACCGGCGACCTTGAGGACTCGTTCATCAAAGTCCGCGCAACCCAGAGCGAGCCACGCTTCCAGCGCTAACGAATAAGGATCGGCTGCGAGCTCGTAGTCAACGGCGAGCGCTGCCGATTGCAGATCGAATTCTGTTTGTGCTTCAAGTACGCCAGTGCGACGAGCAAGGTACTCGCGAACAGTCTCGTCTTGCGTCATTTCCGGCTCTTGGGTGAGGTAGCCGATGTGAGCCGAAGGCGGAGAAACACTGATCGTGCCAAGATCTGGCTCGCGAACTCCGGCGAGCATACGAAGGAGTGTCGTTTTCCCTGCACCATTTGGACCGACAAGTCCGATGACATCACCCGGGGCTACGACGAGGTCAAGACCAGCGAACAACTCCCGATCCCCGTGGCCAGCCGCTACTCCTCTGGCTTGCACGGTTGCACTCATGTTCCTATTGTCTCGCGTTATCCCCAAAGAGCTGACCGCCGGATCGCCTTCCCTCAACCTTGTTGCTCGACCATGTTCGTCGTGCCGGTCTACTTGGTGAGGCGTCGGAATCTACAATCTAGGACGATGTCCGAGATTACTGCTAAGATCGCGCCCGTGTTCACAAACAAATTCTCAGGTTCAGCCAAACAATTGCGCCTAACGTACTTAGCCGTCCCGGCAATGGTGCTGCCTTTTCTGTTGGCTGGCTGCAGTGATTCTGCAACGAGCTCTCAGTCAGCAAGTCCTAGCGCAACTGCCGCGGAGTCCATCGCGCGCGCAGCTGCCCGCGTGGTGAACTGCCCAGACCTTGCAGGTCCAGAAGGACTACCGGACTACTTCGACTTCAACCTGAAGTACGGAATCAACATTTCATTCACGAATAACACTGAGTGGCCCATGACACTTGGAGCTGGTTCCCTCGATTGCTATGACTTCAGTGGTGCTAACAATCCAAGTACGTTCGACGGTGTTGTTGTCACTGCGGGATCCACGAGCAAGTCGTATCCATTAGTTGCTCGACGTGTTTGCGCTTGGGCGACCGGCGACATCATTGGAAAGTTCCAGGAGCGCAAAGCTAACTGGCAATCAACTGCCACTTTTGGTGATGTTGGATCCGCAAAACTGCCCAGCACACTTTCCTGTAGCAGTTACCGCCAGCAACCGACCATGTGCAAGGGCGGAGCCAGTCAGGACAAAGACAGCTATACCGTCGATCTTGGAACTACCCATGCCGCACGTATCGATCTCGCTTGCAAAGATGAAAATATCACCATCACCGCTTCCAAACTTTATTAATCAGCGATTCACAGCCAAAGGAAGAACAATCACAATGAAAAAACATATGCGGAAAATCGTGATCATCGCTGGCACATCCGCACTAACAATGGTTTTAGCGGCATGTTCGGGACAAGCCACAGTCGAACCAACAAGCTCCGCTTCGACGACTCCGGTTGCGCAGCGCGCTGCGGCAGTCGCGGGCATCACCGACTGCGGTGGAACCATCAATGGAAATTACGACACGGCATCGGTCAAGGTTGTGAATCAATCGAGCCAGCGACTGTTGCTCAATACATTCGAAATCGACTGCAGCGACTGGGCGTCCACAGCAAATCCATCTCGATTGAACGTCGATCTCGCATCAGGTTCGGCTAGCTCTTCTGAACAAATCGCCTATCGCAGCATTCCCCAATATGGCGGCCAAATCCGACCGTGGAACTGGAATGTCTCCGCTTATGATCCCGAAGAGGGTTTCGTCATTGAAGGAAAACTCGCGAGCCGCCCTACCTACAAATTTGTGAAAGCAAGTTGCTACACATCGTCTGGCGGTATGACTGCCTGTGATGGTGGGTCACTTTGCGCCGCCAGCCCAGATGGCAAGAGCGTTGCAACGAGTGTTCCTATGCGCAACATTCTCACCAAAGAAGAATCAACGCTCTATGTAACGACCTACTGCACGGATGGCGATAGCACTTCTCGCATTGTGTTCAGTGATGCACCTCTCGTGTAATTCATGAATCGCCGAGTTTGCAAAACCCTCGTTGCGGGAACGCTGGTCACGGTTGTTGTTTCATTAATAAGTGGCTGCGCAGATAATTCTGCCCAAAGTGCGGGCAGAACCGTTGTTGTGCCCGCACTTTGGGTTGGTACGCAGGCTGATGGAACAACCGCAAGCGGAATAGAGAACGCCCAAGTCACAGTCGCCACTCTGGATGCTCCAGGCTTTGGACTAGATCTCGCCGACGATCAAGCCAAAGGAGCAGGGCCGCAGTGGCTGGCAGC
>JBIIAA010000100.1:0-6545 GCA_044240165.1 Candidatus Nanopelagicales bacterium | reverse complement strand
CGACAAAGGGATTCTCGATGAGCGACGCTACTGCCTGCGAGTTACTTACCCGCAGCAATCGGTGCCGTAGATGCACGGACCACCAAACGAGTTGGCAAGACCACGGATTGGGCCTTGACCTGATTGTCTGAGTGCAACTGCACGAGCAAAGCTTCAGCAGCAATACGACCCATATCGTGAACTGGTTGTTCCACCGTGGTGAGTTCCAAGAGTTCTGACATGTCGTGACCATCAACACCGATGAGTGAAATATCGCGACCAGGTTGCAGCCCATGACTGCGCAAGGCTCGCATCGCGCCAAACGCCATTTCATCTGACATACAAAAAACAGCAGTGGGGCGCTCACGCTGGGCAAGCAATGCGGTCATAGCCTGCTCGCCACCGGCGGACGTGAAATACCCCAATGCCTGAAGGTGCGAAGCAATCGGCAAGCGTGCTTCATTCATTGCTTCAACGAAGCCTCGATGGCGATCTTTTTCAGCCGTGAATGGTGAACGAGATCCTGAACCCGCGATTAAGCCGATGCTTTGATGGCCCAAGTTGATGAGATGTTGGGTAGCCATTCGTGCTGCATACACATCATCAATCGTGACGCTTGGCACATCGCCAACACTCACGCCAATCAACGAGGCTGGCAGATCCAGTTTTAAAACATCTGCTAACTGTGGGTCGTCGGGGGGAATTGCGATGATCAAAGCGCCATCAACGCGACGACGTAGCCGCGGAGCGGGCGGCAGCCGGTGTTGGGCATCGGGATTACTCACCGTCATCAACAGAAGGTCCATTCCGGCACCTTGCAATGTGGACTCAACACCTGAGAGCACTGTGGAAAAGAACCAGCGGGCTATATATGGAGTGATAACTGCAACGCTGCCAGTGCGCCCGCTCGCCAGCCTTGAAGCACTAGGTGAAATGACGTAATCAAGCTCAGCTGCTGCCCGTTCAACCCGGGCCCGCGTCTGCTCGTCAACATTGGCCAGCCCACGTAGCGCGCGAGAAACAGTGGCAGTTGAAACTCCCGCTGCCTGCGCAACATCGCGAATAGTGATGCCCACGTGACCTCCCTATGTAACGAACCTTAAGCGATTACATGCTACCCGGTTCTAAGGGTCAAGAACCCGTCTGTGCCAGCCTGTAAACGATGCCATCGAGGATGTCATATTCGGATACCCGAATAGAGATCGGGTGCGTTCTGCGGGCTAATTCCCGAAGAATCAGGGCTCCCCCGCCAATCACATCCACCCGACCTTCATGCATGAATGGCAAAGCTGCGCGATCAGCGCGAGTCATGGATAGCAGCCTTTGGGTTAAGTCTTCAATCTGGCCCGATGTCAGGTTGGAGCCGTGGATGACTCCTGGGTCATAGCGCTCAAGGTCCAACGCCATTGCCGAAACCGTGGTCACCGTTCCGGCGACTCCCACCACAGTCTTCGCCAAACTGAAGTCAACCGTTCGCTGCGCTTCATCAAATGCTGCAGCAATATCGGATTCAACAGCCACAATCTGGCTCTGGCTTGGCGGATCATCAGCGAGGTGCCGTTCGGTCATGCGGACACAACCGATATTCATCGAAACTGAACTTTGTATTTGCACATCATCAGTGAGTCCGCCAAGAACGAACTCGGTTGATCCTCCACCAATATCTACAACGAGCACAGGTGATTCCAAATTGGTGAGCCCTCGGACTGCCCCCAAGAACGAAAGTTCCGCTTCTTCTACCCCCGTGATAACTTCCGGACTCACTCCAAGACGCTGGTGCACACCTTCTACGAAAGCGGCGCGGTTGCTGACATCGCGACTTGCTGATGTTGCAACGAAGCGCACGGACTTCACCCCATGTGCATCGATTAAGGTTCGGTATTCCTCGCAGGCAGCGAATGTGCGATTCAGCGCATCAGGCGAGAATTCACCAGTGCTATCAACACCTTCTCCCAACCGCACGATCCGCATCTCGCGAACTAATTCAATGAGTTTTCCGTCTGCATCAACGTCTGCGATCAAAATGCGAATCGAATTCGTTCCACAATCAATAGCCGCGACTGGCCCGCCTGCACATGAATTTCGCTGCCAATAAGGACCGACCAATGCCAGGACCTCATCGCCAAATGGATTCACACCCGGACCCGCGGCTAATGCATGACCAGCAAGTACATGCAGACACTTCACACGATCAGGCATGCCTCCCGCGCTAATGCCAGCAATCTCATCAACATGGCCAAGCTCTTCGCGTTTTGCTAAATAGTGCTCATGCGCTTGTCGATACTGCGCGGCGAGAATCGGGTCAGTTTGCAACCGCGCTTCCATCTCTCGCATCACACCTTCGCTCTCCAAGGTGCCAATAGCCGAAGCCAACCGCGGGCACGTCAGGTAATACGAAGTCGGAAAGGGTGTGCCATCAGGCAACCGCGGCTCGGTGCGAACCACGTCAGGCGCACCACAAGCACAACGATGAGCGATGTCCACCACACCTCGTGGTGCACGTCCAAGCTGAAGTCGAATGATGCGAAGGTCGTCAGGAAGCAACCTTGGCTCCTGGCGTTAACACGCTTAACGAGCCAGCTTCAGGCGCGCCATTGTCTGCTTCTTGCAAGGTGCCCCAGATTTTGTCGACCCAGGTGCGGTGAGCCGCAGCCTCGGCCAGTGACTCCGCTGCTGGGCGACCGTCGGCGCCCAAGGTTGTGTAGCCGATTTCGCCAGGAAGCACGAAGTGCAACCTCCGGCGAGCTTCGGCCGCAATAAACGCCGGATCCTGCCAGCGTTGAGCAGAAATCGTGAGATCCGCGACTCGCTGCTGCGTAAATACGACTTGAGCCTCTAAAGCTGAAATCTCAGCACGCTGGGCCAGCCACGACTTCACTGGAACTGCGAGCGTGAAAAAGAGTGCGCCAATCACCAATACCAAGACCACGGCTCGACCCGTTAGGGCAGCGCGACGCCGAGGCGCGAGGAGGGGAGCACTCACGTATTAATGGTCGCAGACTTAAGCAGAGGAACTAGCGAGTGAAACGCGGGAACGCCGATGCGCCTGCGTAGCGAGCGGCATCATCGAGTTCTTCTTCGATGCGAAGCAGCTGGTTGTACTTTGCCACTCGCTCAGAACGCGCCGGAGCGCCAGTCTTGATCTGGCCACAGTTCGTGGCAACAGCAAGATCGGCGATCGTGGTGTCTTCGGTCTCACCGGATCGGTGACTCATCATGCAGCGGTAGCCACTGGTCTGAGCCAAGGTGACTGCGTCGAGGGTTTCAGAAAGCGAACCGATTTGGTTGACCTTAACCAAAAGTGCATTCGCACAATTTTCTTTAATGCCGCGGGCAAGACGCTCAGGGTTAGTTACAAAGAGATCATCACCAACGATTTGAACCTTGCTACCAATTGCTTCGGTGATGTGACGGTATCCAGCCCAGTCATCTTCATCCAACGGATCTTCAATGGATACCAATGGGAAGTCAGCAAGTAGTGACGCGTAGTAATCCGTCATCTCTTGTGACGTGCGTGACTTTCCTTCAAATTGGTACGCACCGTTCTCGTAAAATTCAGATGAAGCAACATCGAGTGCAAGCGCGACATCTTTGCCCAACTTGAGGCCTGTGAGTTCAACGGCTTGCGCAATTAACTCAAGCGCAGCACGGTTGTTTGGCAAGTCAGGAGCGAAACCACCCTCATCGCCAAGGCCGGTTGCGTATCCAGCTTTCTTCAACACACTCTTGAGCGCGTGATAAACCTCGGTGCCTTCGCGAAGGGCCTCTTTGAAACTAGCCGCACCAATAGGCGCGATCATGAACTCTTGGATATCTACGCCTGTATCCGCGTGTGAGCCACCGTTCAGGATGTTCATCATGGGCACTGGAAGCACATGTGCGTTCGGTCCACCTACGTAACGGAACAGTGGCAAGCCGGCAGACTGCGCGGCAGCTTTGGCTACAGCAAGTGAGACACCCAGAATTGCGTTCGCGCCTAGACGTGACTTATTGGGTGTGCCATCGAGATCAATCATGATCTGATCGATCAAACGCTGGTCGTCAGCATCCATGCCGATAACTGCGGCTGCAATCTCGTCTTCAATTGCATCAACGGCCTGCTGCACGCCTTTGCCGCCGTAGCGCTTCTCGCCATCACGGCGTTCTGCAGCCTCAAATGCACCCGTAGATGCACCGGACGGAACAGCTGCGCGAGCAACCGTGTCGTCCTCCAAGAGGATCTCAACTTCAACCGTGGGGTTACCACGGGAATCGAGAATTTCGCGGGCAATGACTGATTCGATGGAAGCCATGGCCCTAGCCTAGACGAGGCTGAGTACGCGGCTCGTGCGGTCCGGGGCTACCTGTACTTCGATGCGATCTTGCACCCATTCTTTCATTTCTGTTACATGGCTGACCACGCCGACAATGCGCCCACCCGAGCGCAGGGCATCAAGTTGTTCAAGCACAAGTTGGAGGGATTCTTGGTCAAGGGACCCAAATCCTTCGTCCACGAAAAGGGTTTCAAGTTGAGACCCACCCGTCTCATCGCGCACCACATCTGCCAGGCCCAAAGCCAGTGAGAGAGCCGTGTAGAAGGTTTCCCCGCCAGAAAGCGAACGTGGATCGCGCGTCTGCCCGCTCCAGGCATCGTTCACCTTGATCCCAAGACCAGCCTGAGCATTGCCCTTAGCGTCTTCGTCTAACACGAGTGAATATTTTCCGGCACTCATGCGAAACAGGTGAATGCTTGCTGCGTTCAGTACCGATTCAAAACGGCGCTGCACGGCATAGCTTTGTAACGTCATCCGCCGGCTATTTATCGAAGACTTCGAAGCCGAGACTGCATCGGAAAGGTCAATCGCATGGCTGGTGCTCGCTAAGACTCGTTCTTGCTCTTTCAATGCATTCTCAAATTTCGCGCTTGGAGCCTGCACCGCTTTGGATGCATGTTCGAGCCGACCAACGAGTGCTTCGCTGACTTCCAACTCAAGCAGTGCTCGGTGCGAAACTTCTTGAACCTCAACGAGCCAGGTTTCAAGACCTTGTGCTGCCTGGCCCGACGCTTCTGGCACCGCACCGAGATCGGGAATCGCAATTTGGCCGCGCGCGAACTCTTCATCAATAGCAAGGAAGGCTTCGAGGCTCGAAATTCTGGATCTGGTTACATCGTCAAGATCCAGAGCTGATTGAGCACTGCCCAGCACTAATTGATCACTCTCCTGCTGTGCTTGAGCGACCTTCTCGAATAGAGCAAGCTCCGCAGTTACTTGAGTCAGAACTTGAATAGCTTCCTGGCGGGCGTGTTCAAAATCCTGTTCACGTTCAACGAGCGCCGTCAGTTCATTTTCAAGTTCAAATACTTGAGCTGATGCAGACTGAGCTGCGGCCTGGGCCAGCTTCGACTTGTTCAGCTCCTCGGCTATCTCTTCACGAGCAAGTCCCATAATTGAGCCGCGCACCTGTGCAACGTCAAGTTGAGTGACGCGGAAAAGTTCTGAGATCTGCGCGAGCTCATTGCTCCGGGCCACCACGTCTTCACTCAGTTGATCTAGCTTTTGTCGAATCAATTCAATTTCTTCATCTGACACTAAATCGAACTCAGACTGAGCAAGGTGCGGGTGATCGACTGAGCCGCATACCGGGCAGGCTTCATCCACTTCCAGCATCGAAGCCAATACTGCTGCTCGTTCGTGTAACTGTTGCAGCAACCGAGCATCGAGTGCTACTCGTGCATCTTGAAGCAGTTCGTCTGCCTGCGTTGACTGAAGTTTCGCGCTCTTCATGAGATCTTCTTGCTCGACCGCTATCACTTCTAGACTCGTGAGAGTTTTCGCACTCTCCGCTTTCAATTCAAGTGCAACAACATCATTTTCGCGCTGCGCAACCGTTGCAGCCAGCGCGGTGACTGCTACTAGCGTCTGCTCAAGACGAGTTTTTTCTGCAGGAGTCTTCGAGTCTTCCGCTTCTAAACCTGCAAGTTCTTTCTGCGCAACAACAATTGCCTCTTCGAGCATCGAATGCTGCAGGTCCCGATCGTCGTGTTGTCGTTCTCGTTCTACCAGTGGTTCTAGTCGCCCGATGAGTTGTTGGGCCCCAGCTAACGCCTCAAGAGCCTGCACTCGCGAGTAAGTGTCTACTTGCTCTCTAAGTTCGAGAACCCTTTCATTTCGTTCGCGCAGCAGATCAGCCACAGCCGCAGTGGCGGTCAGATACTCCTGCGCCCGATTGGCGTTCACCAATGCGGAACCAGACTTTTCTTTCGCATCTGAACACGCCAGGGCTTGGTGCTTAAGGGATTGAGTGAGCCAACTTCTTAAAACTCCGGCGGCAACAATGCGATCGGGGCTCGACTGAGTCCCATCACCAATTATCGCAAGGCACTCTTCGAGCTCACCCTCAGCAGCGAGTTCGCCAATGGCGCCAAGAACTTGCTGTGTTGCATCATGCACTTCCTGCGCGCAGGTTTCCCTGAGAGTCTTCGCTTTACTTCCAGCGCTCTCTAAGTCTTCTTGCAACTTTTTGTAGAACTCGTTTCCAAGCAGCGGACCCAAAGAGGCGAATCGCTCTGACGGCCGCATCCTCAA
>JBIIAA010000099.1:0-6557 GCA_044240165.1 Candidatus Nanopelagicales bacterium | reverse complement strand
GTCTACCTCGACGATGATGAAGCGATCGACATTTGGCACAAGAAGGTCGGCGTACCGCTGGATCGAATTCAGCGCCGTGGTCAAGCCGATAACTTCTGGTCGATGGGGGTCCCAGGACCCTGCGGACCATGCTCTGAAATCTATTACGACCGTGGGCCAGA
Source organism: Candidatus Nanopelagicales bacterium (assembly GCA_044240165.1). Taxonomy (GTDB): domain Bacteria; phylum Actinomycetota; class Actinomycetes; order S36-B12; family S36-B12; genus UBA11398. The sequence goes on along the minus strand of JBIIAA010000099.1, from coordinate 6,396 downwards.
CCACGGGCGCGATGGCGGCCCAGAGGCTGACGAAGATCGCTACCTCGAAGTGTGGAACCTCGTGTTCATGCAAAATATTCGCGGTGAGGGACCTGGCAAAGAGGGCTATCCAATCATTGGCGATCTACCAGCCAAGAATATTGACACGGGCATGGGCCTTGAACGGATGGCAGCCTTATTGCAGGGTGTCGACAATATTTACGAAATCGACACCACCAAAGGCATTCTGGATCGCGCGGTTGAATTAACTGGCGCTAAGTATGGCAAGGACCATAAGTCAGATGTTGCACTGCGCGTCATCGCAGACCACGCCCGCACGTGCGCGTTTTTGATCGGTGATGGCGTACTTCCTGGTAACGAAGGACGCGGTTATGTTCTGCGTCGTTTAATGCGTCGAGTTATTCGCAACATGCGGATTCTTGGTGCGTCAGATCCAACAATGGGTGAACTGATCGACGCCACGGTGCTCACCATGGCGCCGCAATACCCAGAACTCAATGACGAGGCGAACCGTATTCGTCAGATCGCAGTGGCAGAAGAAGGCGTATTCATTCAGACGCTTAAAGCCGGAACAACAATCTTTGATACCGCAGCTTCAAATATTCGCTCAACAGGTGGAACAACAGTGTCAGGCGAGCAAGCCTTTGCTCTGCACGATACCTTCGGATTCCCCTTCGATCTGACGTTAGAAATGGCTGCAGAGCAGGGACTTGAAGTTGACGAGGCGGGTTTCCGTTCACTCATGGGTCAACAGCGTGAACGAGCAAAGGCTGATGCGCGCGAACGCAAGAGTGGGCTCACGACATCCACGGCATATCGAGAAATTCTCGAACATGGCGGTCGTACAGCTTTCACGGGATACACCGAAGTCGATTCTGAAGCGACCATCATTGGGTTAGTGAGTGATGGCGCTCCTGTTGCTGTCGCGTCGCTGGGCGATCACGTAGAAATCATTTTGAATCGTTCACCGTTTTATGCGGAATCGGGTGGCCAACTTGGCGACCGTGGACGCATCATTACCAACACCGGGTGCGTTGCTGATGTCTACGACGTTCAGATGCCAGTACCTGGGTTATTTGTGCACCGAGCTGAAGTAAAGAGTGGCGAATTCACTCAAGGCCTAACGGTTGAGGCACATGTGGATATTTACCGCCGTCGCGCTATTTCACGCGCGCATACAGCTACCCACATGATTCACCGAGCTTTCCGAGAAGAACTTGGGGATACCGCGACCCAAATGGGTTCGGAGAATGCTCCTGGGCGCCTGCGCTTTGACTTTCCAAGCCCTAAGGCCATTTCACCGGCAGTCATGCAGACAGTCGAGGGCAAGGTCAACGAGATGCTGCTTGAAGATCTTGCCGTCACCGCGCAGAACATGTCGCAAGAACAGGCCCGCAAGATGGGTGCGATGGCCTTGTTCGGCGAGAAGTACGGTGACTCTGTCCGAGTGATTTCGGTAGGGGACTGGGCCCATGAACTTTGTGGTGGCACCCATGCTCAGCGTTCTGGTCAACTTGGTGTCGTGACCTTCTTAGGTGAAGGTTCCATCGGTGCCGGTGTGCGTCGAATCGAAGCACTCGTAGGTGCAGATGCCTATCAATTCTTGGCCAAGGAACATATTTTGGTCAGCCGTCTAACAGACATGCTAAAAGTCCCAGCGGATCAATTGCCTGAGCGAATTGAGCGCACGATCAATGCTCTCAAGGATGCTGAGCGCGATCTTGACCGGGTGAAGAAGGCACAACTCACAGCGAGCCTTGACGACATCATCGGTATCGGTGAAGACATTGGAGCCGTTCGTTGCTGGATTTTCGAGGCTCCGACGACCATCGACGCGGGTGAGTTGCGTGATCTAGTGATGAAGGCCAAGGGCCGCAATCGACCCGAGATTCCTGTCGTGATGTTCGGCACTCTCGTTGCCGACGGCAAAGTCTCAGCGATTGCCACCGCAAACGAGAAAGCAATCGAACTAGGCGTTGGTGCAAATGTTTTGCTCCAAGCTGCTTTGCCGTCATTGGACGGTCGCGGTGGCGGAAAGCCAGACATGGCTCAAGGCGGCGGTGCCAATGTTGATGGCGTCATTGCGGCCATTGCAGCGGTTAAAGCTGTAATTGCTGCCAAGGTTGCAAACTGACCATGCCCAAAGGCGTGCGCATCGCTTGTGATGTCGGAACAGTTCGCATTGGCGTTGCGCGAAGCGACTTTCATGGGATCTTGGCAGTGCCACTTGATGCGGTGGCAGCAGGTGATGCAAGTTTCGCTGCGGTCGAGTTAATCATCGCCGAGTACGACGCTATTGAAGTGATCGTTGGGCTGCCATTAAAGATGGACGGCACTGAAGGCGCTTCTGCAGAAATGGCCCGCGACTGGGTCGAGATCCTCAAGGCGCGGGTCACCATTCCAGTGAGGTTGGTCGATGAGAGGCTGACCACTGTGCAAGCACAACGCGGATTACATGCAGCCGGGCGTACAATTAAGAATTCACGATCGGCGATCGATAGTGCCTCCGCCGTGGTGCTGCTGCAATCCGTTCTTGAGTCATACGGGGGTGCAAGTCAATGACTTCACTTAACACACGTCGAATCGTCGCTGCCACAGTCCTAGCAGTGTTGGCAATCATCGCTGTTTTCTTTTTGACACGAGGTCCCGCAGATTTCGCTGGACCAGGCCAAGGCAAAGCCACGGTGATTGTTGCCCGCGGTGATTCAATTTCAGGTATCGCGAATGCGCTCACCGAAGCAGAAGTCGTAGCGTCACCGGATGCCTTCATCCAAGCCGCGAACGACAACGCAAAGTCGAAGTCGATTGGGCCTGGTCGCTACACGATGCTCAAAGAGATGAGTGGCACAGGGGCCGTTGAACTCATGCTTGATCCAAAGTCTCGGGCGGACAGCAGGCTGGTGTTGCCTGAAGGTCTACGGATCAACCAAAGTCTGGAAGAGACCAGTTCTGCAACCAGCATCCCGGTCGGACAGTTGAATGATGCGCTACAGGGCGCTTCGGAACTTGGTTTACCAGCGTATGCGAATGGGAACGCGGAAGGATTTCTATTTCCGGCTAGTTATGACTTGGCCGGTGATGAAACTGCAGACTCGACCCTGAAGATGTTGTTCACGCGATTCAACCAGGCCAGTAAAGATTTGAATCTTGAAGCGGCTGCAAAGGCGCTAGGGCAGTCGCCGTACAACATCATGAAGGTTGCATCGCTCGTCCAAGCCGAGGGTCACCCTAGGGATTACGCGAAAATTGCGCGTGTTATTTATAATCGATTGAAATCTGGCATGCCTTTGCAGTTGGACACAAGCGTGGCCTACGGACTGGGAATTACTGAGGTCAGCTTGAGTGCGGATCAACTCCGAAGTGACACCCCTTTCAATACCTACGTGAATGTTGGTCTTCCTCAAACGCCAATTAATTCACCCGGCGAAGCCGCGATAAAGGCTGCACTTAATCCAGCGAAGGGGCCTTGGCTGTATTTCGTGACGGTCAATCTGGACACTGGGGAAACAATATTTGCCAAGAACTACAACAAGTTTCTGAAGGCAAAAGCTGAACTACAGAACTATCTTAAGAACTATGGATAACAGCACGATTAATCAAGTGGCCGTTCTTGGGTCGCCGATCAGTCATTCCTTAAGTCCAACCTTGCATCGGGCTGCTTACGCGGCGCTTGGTCTGGATTGGGTGTACAGCGCAATCGAGGTCAAGGAAGAGGAACTCGCAACATTCGTTGCGACTCTCGATAGTTCTTGGGTGGGGCTTTCGCTTACGATGCCGCTGAAAGAAGTTGCCTTTGAAGTAGCCACTGAGGTTGATGAAGTGGCCAAGAGGATTCGATCAATCAACACTCTGCTGCGCGTCGATGACGGCTGGCGAGGCACGAATACTGACGTGTTTGGCATCGTCAATGCACTGGTGGGCGTTGGTGTGATGACCGGTATTGAAAGTGCGGTGGTTCTAGGCGCCGGTGCAACAGCCCGAAGCGCAATTGCTGCCTTGAGTCAGTTGAATGCAACGAGCGTGAAGATTGCAGCAAGACGACCTGAGCAAGTCCAAGAGTTGATCGCTTTGGCAGGTGAGTTTGGTTTGCACGCGCAAGGCTTGAGTTGGGAGCCAGAAGCGGGGGCGTTGCATGCTGACATCGTCATCAGTACCTTGCCAGGATCTGCGGGTGTTGGTTGGGCCGAGGTAGCCCATCAGGCCACGGGTGCACTTTTAGACGCGGCGTATCACCCTTGGCCGACTCCGCTGGCTGCAAACTGGCCAAATACCAGGATTGCCAGCGGTCGAGACATGCTCATCTGGCAGGCGGCCGAGCAAGTTCGATTGATGACAGGGCGGCCGGCCCCTGTCGAAGCGATGCGAGCCAGCCTTCCCGTGTCGTCCGATTGATGGCGATTCCTAGTTATCTGACAGGATTACCCCATGGTGCGATGGTTAACAGCAGGTGAGTCACATGGTCCTGCGCTGGTGGCCATCGTTGAGGGGCTTCCAGCGGGCATCGAAGTCACCTCAGAAGACATCTCAATTGAACTTCAACGTAGACGCCTAGGCGTGGGCCGTGGCGCTCGAATGAAGTTTGAAAAAGATGAAGTGGCAATCATGGGTGGAGTGCGTCACGGGCTGACGCTTGGCGGACCGATTGCCATTGAGGTTGGCAACACGGAATGGCCCAAATGGCAGGTCGTCATGTCTCCGGATCCAGTTGACGCTGAAGAGTTAGCGAGTTTGGCGCGCAATGCTCCTCTCACACGTCCACGCCCGGGGCACGCTGATCTCGTAGGCATGCAGAAGTATGGCTTCACTGATGCTCGTCCAATTTTGGAACGTGCCAGCGCGAGAGAAACCGCTGCACGCGTCGCGCTTGGTGCCGTGGCAAAAGCTTTCCTTCGTCAGGTATGCGGAACTGAAGTTTTCTCCCATGTCGTGCGCATCGGATCGGCCGCATCGCCAGAAGGAAAGATTCCGACATATTCCGATCTTCAATCAATCGACGACGATCCAGCGCGCTGCTTTGATCCAATCGCTGCCAAAGCGATGGAAGAAGAAGTGAGCGCAGCTCATCGTGAAGGCGACACGCTCGGTGGAATTGTTGAAGTGCTCGCAACCAACTTGCCTCCCGGTCTTGGTAGCCACGTGCATTGGGATCGACGCCTCGACGCCCGTCTTGCTGCCGCACTCATGGGCATCCAAGCAATTAAAGGCGTTGAAGTAGGAGACGGTTTTGGTCTCGCCGCCGTTCGCGGAAGCGATGCGCAAGATGAGATCGTTAATAGTGATCACGGTCTGATGCGCACCTCTGGAAAGTCAGGCGGCACCGAAGGCGGGATGTCAACAGGGGAGACCCTGCGCGTACGTGCAGCAATGAAGCCGATCTCAACAATTCCCCGTGCTTTGCGCACGGTCGATATCGCCACAGGCGAACCTGCTCAAGCCATCAATCAACGCTCGGATGTCTGTGCGGTCCCTGCAGCAGGTGTTGTTGCCGAAGCGATGGTGGCCCTTGTTCTTGCGGATGCGATTACTGAAAAGTTCGGTGGCGACAGCGTCGCAGAGACAAAGCGAAATGTGCGCGCGTACCTGGAGAACTTGAGCGTCCGATGAGTCCCGTTGCTGTGCTTGTAGGAGCGCCAGGTGCGGGGAAGTCCACGGTCGGAAAGCGTCTAGCTACGTCTCTAGGTGTGCCATTTGCTGATTCTGATCTTCTCATTGAGCAAGAAGCCGGGATTTCTGTTTCCGATATATTTGTGACCCAGGGTGAGCCAGCTTTTCGAGAGTTGGAAGAAGCAGTCATTAGAAAAGCGTTAGCCGAGCACGAAGGCGTGTTAGCCCTTGGTGGTGGCGCAATCATGAATGCTCATACGCGCGACCGACTCAAGGGATTGCCCGTTATTTGGCTGGACGTTGACTTAGGGCAAGCGGCGAAGCGAGTGGGGATGAATCAAGCTCGACCGCTGTTGCTTGGTGACATTCGGGCAAACATGAATCGCCTGATGAAGGAACGGACTCCGATTTACCAAGAGGTCAGCACAATCGTTGTGAATACGAATGGCTTGAAAGTTCGAGAAGTCGTTGATGAGATCGTCAAGCATATGAACGCAGGGGAAAATAATGCCTGAGCAACTCATCCAAGTATCAGCCGAGCGCGACTATGAAGTCGTTATCGGTCGCGGACTAATGGGCCGATTGCCAGCTTTGCTCATAGGCGCAACGCGCGTGGCGATCATTCACGCACCTACGCTCACCCTGCAAGCGCAAGGTTTGTCTAGATCTTTAAGCGACCATAACTTTGAAGTGACCCTTATCGCCCTGCCCGATGCGGAAGCTGCAAAGACTGCAGCAGTACTTGAATCTTGCTGGGCCACCCTTGGCACGCAAGGTTTCACTCGAAACGAT
>JBIIAA010000098.1:0-6577 GCA_044240165.1 Candidatus Nanopelagicales bacterium | reverse complement strand
GCCTTTTGCCAATCCGCACCACCGAGTCGATGAACGCTTGGCATTTCTCCGCCTACGTACTTCGTCACAAGGTCGAGTTGATCAGTAGGTACAAATAACCGGTCTGCTGGTTGGCCGCGCTTGCTTGCTGCGTATTCCAAAACTAGGTATTCGCGGGTAGCACCGCCAATTTCGCGCTGAACCATTTCCACGTAACGACCAACACCGTGTTGTTCGTGCACGACAAAGTCGCCTGTCGCCAATGTGAGCGGATCGATGGCCCTGCGCCGACGCGAAGGCAACTTGCGCATATCTTTGGTGGAGGCGCGCTGGCCAAGGAGATCACGTTCGGTGATTACTGCCAGAGCACATTCATTTAAAACAAAACCATGCTCGATAGATCCAACTGCGACAGTGACGACACCTGGAGTTGGCGCGGTAGTCAACTCCTCGACAAAGGAAGTCGGCACACCCTCGGTCGTTAGCGCTTCGGCAAGACGTTCAGCCGAGCCGCGACCTTCGCTGACGAGCACCACTGCCCGATTATCAGCAGCCCACGCACGCATATGTTCGATCGCTTGAGCTACATCGCCTCGATAAGCTTCGATCCCGATTGCATCGACGTTGATACCCGCATTGGGATCGATACTTTCGTCTGCGTAGAGCGGAGTGAGTTCGCACCAAGGAAGTTCGCGAGCTCTGCACTGATCCTTGACTTCTTCGAGTGAAAAGAAATTGGAACCAGAAAGATCAATCGGTGCCTTATTTCCAACCGATGCGTTATGCCATGAAGCTGCGAGAAACTCGTCTGCCGTTCGAGCTAAATCGTGCGCACGTGTGCGAACTCGCTCTGGATCGATAACCAATACCGATGTTTGTGTGGGAAGAAATGACACGAGTGGATCAACCGAACTCACCAGCACTGGAATGAGCGCTTCCATACCTTCAACGCAAATACCTTCAGCAAGCTGAGCGCAGATGTCAGCGACAACTGGGTTTTCCTGTGCCAACTTTGCTGCACGAGCGCGCACTTCAGGGGTTAGTAACAATTCTCGAACTGCGGGGGCGAAAAGACCGTTCGGAACGTTTTCTAGCGAACGTTGATCTGTGACGGTGAATGACCGAATCTCTTCAACCGCATCACCCCAGAACTCCAAACGCAATGGGTGCTCGGCATTCGGTGGAAACACATCCAGAATTCCGCCGCGCACCGCGATTTGGCCACGGCGTTCTACGAGGTCTAATCGTTCATAACCAAGCTCAACAAGGCGTGCCACCAATGTTGAGAGGTCATATTGATCCCCAACGCGAACGCGTACTGGCTCAACTTCTCCAAGCCCGCCCGCGATGGGCTGAACAACAGCGCGAACGGATGCGACGAGTACGTCGATGGGCTGTAGTAGTGGGTCGTTAATGTCTGGATGAGCTAGGCGGCGAATGACTGCTACCCGGCGACCAATGGTGTCTGACGAAGGCGAAAGCCGTTCATGTGGAAGGGTTTCCCAGGAAGGAAGCACTGCGATCCGCAGATCTGGACAAAAACTATGCACAGCAGAAGCAAGATCTTCAGCTTCTTGCCCGGTAGCTGTTACTACAAGTAATTGTCGACCCGCATAGTCTTCTGCCGGCGTTGCCAAGAGGGCCGTAATCAGCGACTGCACAGCCCTCGGGGAAGCAATGCGACCGCCGCTGAAGGCTTGCTCGCGCGCAGCCCGAAATGAATCGGCCTGTGAAACAACATCGAGCAGTCCACTCAAGTTCACCCTCGCGATGCCTCCGCAAGCGCATCGCGCGCCATATCGACAATCAGGGGGTGCGACACCATCAGGCTGGGTACCCAAGGTGGCATGTGGTTGAACTCGATTTCAGCACCATCGATATGCGAAGGAATGAAACCGTAATGGCGGGCAACTCCATATGGTGCCGCAACATCCCATTCATAAAATCCACTTTCGTGAACATAAAGTTCTGCACGACCCGAAACAAGCTCATTAACTTTTGCACCGACTGAACCCACGTCAATGAGTTCGCAACCGTGTTGGGTGATCCCTGCTGCTGCCATCCGAGCGCCAAGAATTTCAAGCGCGGGTCCCAGAAAAACAGGTGGGCGATTACGTGAGGCCACGACGCGAACTGGCCGATCAGTTGGGATCGCGGGCTCTTCAGCAACCACGTCACCCATCGATCGACACACGCCTTGAGCCGGAAGATCCACCGTGCATGCCGATAATTTCTTCAGTTCAGGCTCCCAGAGCGCTACGTGAACTGCAAAGTCTGCGCGGCCCTGACCGTATTCCCAGGTCCCATCTAGTGGATCAACAATCCACAAGCGAGTTGCGCCTAAGCGGGATTCGTTATCTGCACCCTCTTCACTCAAGAGTGCGTCATCAGGGCGGTGCTCTAATAAAGCTGCGGCTAGGTGCTCATGAGCCAGGCGGTCGCCTTGCTTTCGCAATGAGGTGGCTTTTTCTTTATCCCAAGTTGCCGGGTCGCCGTACGAGTCACGGAGTTTGAGTAGGAGCTGACCAGCTTGCTGAGCGATCAAAATCGAAAGATCTTGGTCATTGAGCTGTGACATCTCAGCCTCCATTGAATTCATTTTGAGCCCGTTCAAGACCGTGAAGAACCATGGTCTCCACCGCGTCTGCGCCGCGCTGCACGATATGCGGGAGCACATCGCGTTCAGTTCCAGTAAACGGCTTCAATACAAAATCTGCTGGGTCTTGGCGTCCTACTGGACGCCCGATACCCATGCGCACGCGTGCGTAGTCACCATTGCCAATCGACTTTCGAATGCTTTTGAGTCCGTTGTGGCCGTTGTCGCCCCCGCCAAGTTTGACGCGAACTGTGTCCAGTGGCAGATCAAGTTCATCGTGAATTACCAAAAGGTGCGTCTCGGCAATGTCATAGAAAGACATCAGCGCTTTTACTGGGCCGCCTGACGCATTCATAAAAGACCAAGGTTCCACGAGTACCACTCGCGCATCAGAGCCTGGAAGCCCGATGCGACCTTCACAAACAGCTGCCATTGCGCGCTTGTGTCGACTCATCGTGCCTCGCATTCGCGAAGCTAATTCATCTACAACCATGAACCCGATGTTGTGACGGGTGTTTGCGTACTCTGGACCAGGGTTGCCGAGCCCAACAATCATCCAGGTCATCGGCAACGAACCTTACTTAGCTTCGTCCTCAACAGCTTGAGTCTCTACTGGTGCCTCTGTCTGTACCTGTGCAGCACGTATTGCCTCTTCTTCAACCAGGGCCGCTGCAGCAGCTGCTGTCGCCTTGACTCCGTATGCAGTACGCGCAATTGCTTCAGCAGGCGTGATGATGATGAGGTCTAGGTGCTCGATGAAGCGCTTGACTGGTTCGCGCTGAACGTCGCGCGGCATTGTCAAGATCGTCTTGTCGTTGAGTGTCACCGAGAACACGACGAATGACTTGCGAAGAGCAAGATCTAGATCGTGATTTGGTAGAGAAATGTGAAGTAGCTCTGAGCCCTGGCCGTAGATCACTGCGGGTACCAAGCCTGCGCGACGAAGGCGACGTGCTGCACCCTTGCCGAAATCTGAACGCTCTTGGGCAGTAATAGCTATCTGCGACACCTTGAAACTCCTCGTGTACTCGTTGGTCAGCCTCGGCAAAGCGCGAATAGCGCTGACCATCGTCGATCACGGTTCGTATAGAACCCTCGCCGAGGAGAGATGGGGACTCTATCAGTGTGAAGAGGGATCCGCCGAATCAGGGTTTCCTTCGAACATGCTCGTGACTGAGCCTTCGGTAAAGACCTCATGGATCGCCTGAGCCAGAATCGGTGCGATTGAGAGCACCTTGAGCTTGGGAAACATACGATCCTCTGCGATCGGCAGGGTGTCAGTGACCACAACTTCGGAAATACCGGAGCTTTGGAGGCGCTCGCGCGCTGGATCGCTCAAGATCGCGTGAGTCGCGGCCACGATGACTTCTGTTGCTCCATTGTGAAAGAGCGTCTCGGCAGCCTTCACGATGGTGCCGCCCGTGTCGATCATGTCGTCGACAACGACACAGACCCGTCCGCGCACATCTCCAACGACCTCAAAGACCTTGACCTCGTTTGGTACATCAGGGTCGCGACGCTTGTGAATGATCGCGAGCGGGGCACCAAGAACATCGGTCCAGCGCTCAGCGACACGAACACGGCCAGCATCTGGGGAAACCACCGTGATGCGATCGCTGTCAATGTGGCTGCCCACATGCGCTGCCAACAAAGGCAACGAGAACAGGTGATCGACCGGTCCATCAAAGAAGCCCTGAATCTGTGACGTATGCAAGTCAACGGTCATCAACCGATCCGCGCCGGCAGTCTTGAATAGATCGGCGATCAAGCGTGCAGAGATCGGCTCACGACCTCGGTGCTTCTTGTCTTGGCGGGCATATCCGTAGAAAGGCATGATCACAGTGATGCGCTTTGCAGATGCACGCTTCAACGCATCGACCATGATGAGTTGTTCCATGATCCATTTGTTGATTGGTGTCGTGTGGCTCTGCAGCACGAACACATCGGCTCCACGAACTGACTCCTGGAAGCGAACAAAGATCTCGCCGTTGGCAAAGTCATATGCCAACGTGCGAGACAGTGGAATATCCAATTGCTTAGCTACAGCTTGAGCGAGTTCAGGGTGAGACCTGCCCGCAAGCAACACCATCCGCTTGCGATTTGGAAATTCTTGCAGTGTCACTTTTCCTCCTGGGCTACTTGCTCTTTTTGCGCTGCTATTGCTGCGAGTGCTGCCGGCGACCCTGGTCGACGACGTAGCACCCAATCCAAAACATTGCGTTGCTGTCCACGAGCGATGGCAATCGACCCTGGCGGCACATCCTCGGTGATCACCGATCCAGCGGCGGTGTAGGAACCGTCACCAATCGTTACCGGAGCAACCAACATGGTGTCGCTACCGATCCGAACATGTTTTCCCACCACGGTGCGGTGCTTGGCAACACCGTCATAGTTCACAAAGACCGTAGACGCACCGATATTTGATCCCTCGCCGATATCGCCATCGCCGACATAGGTGAGGTGCGGAACCTTAGCGTCGTTGCCAAGTGTGGAGTTCTTGATCTCCACGAAGGCGCCGGCCTTTGTGTGGGTGCCCATGACAGTGCCCGGACGTAGGTAAGTGAAAGGTCCAACAGTGGAATCAGCACCAATCACTGCGAGCTGTGCCCACGTGTGAATAACCGAGGCATTGGCTCCGACTTCACATGAATCTAATGTGGTTCCCGGACCGATGCGCGCGCCTGTTGCGACTGACGTTGGGCCACGCAGGGTGGAGTTCGGCAAAATGATGACATCTGGTTCAAGCTCAACATCAACATCAAGCCACGTCGTGGCACTGTCGAGAATCGAAACTCCGTCACGCATCCACTTTTCATTGATGCGATCGCGCATGATGGCTGCAGTGTGTGCAAGTTGGTAGCGATCATTCACACCAAGAATTTCGTTGGCGTCTGCGCACATTGAGCCCGCCACTACTGCGTCGTGTGCCCGCAATAACCCCACCACATCAGTGAGGTACTCCTCGCCCTGCGAATTGTCTGTCGTGATATTCGAAAGTTCACGCTGAAGATCTTCAGCTGCGAAGCAATACATACCTGAATTGATTTCATTGATGAACAGCTCATCAGTGGAAGCGTCTTTATGTTCAACGATGCGCACAACGCTGCCCGAGTCATCACGCACGATCCGCCCATACCCACTTGGGTCACCAAGAAGAGCCGTTAGCACTGTTGCCCGAGCCTTTGTTGAGTCATGCTCGTGAAGCAGCGCAAGCAACGTTTGTCCGGTGAGTAGCGGCGTATCCCCTGTCAGTACAACAACAGGTCCGTTAGCGAGCGAGATTCCGCGGGATTCAAGATCAGCCAGCGCAATTCGCACTGCGTGCCCGGTACCCCGCTGCTCTTCTTGAACAACAATCAACGCCCATGGCGCAATTTCTTCAACATGCGCGGCTACAAGATCGCGGCCGTGGCCCACAACCACAATCACATGTTCAGGCTCAGCGGCAGCGGCGGCTTCCAGCACATGTCCAAGAAGTGATCTTCCGGCAACCGAGTGCAAAACTTTGGGGGTCGCCGAGCGCATTCTTTTGCCCTCGCCTGCAGCGAGGATCACTACGGCAGCGGGTCGCGTCACGAGAACGAAGACTATCTGCTCGAAGTGGCTAAAGAGACGTGGCCCAATAATCAGGTCGCGGGAGACCACTCCTGGGCAAACCGGTCGATCACATCGGCACAGATCTGCGGATGTGACACCACAAGATGATGCATGGCATCTGGAACGCGTGTGACTGAAGTGCCCTCTGGGGCGAAACTCAAGATGAATGACACAACTTCTGGAACGACCACTGGGCTCAGTGACGCATGCACGTAATGGAACGGCACCTGGAGGTCGGCGATACTCGTATTCAACTTTTCTTCATCGATCTGGGGCGCTACGACCTGGTCGAACTTCCACGTCCAACCCTGGTCGACCTCCTTGACCCCGTAATTGGCCATCCGAGCCAAAATCTGCGGATCCGCGCCTGGCTGGGCCGGCATCAGGCGAAATCTGCCGACCGCG
>JBIIAA010000097.1:0-6664 GCA_044240165.1 Candidatus Nanopelagicales bacterium | reverse complement strand
CCGTTCCTAGAACTTGTCGGTTGTCGGCCTCGTTTGCAACAGTTCTGATATCAAAACCCCGCGCGCGAAGTTCTTCAGCTGTAGTTCCAGCAAGCCCTATCTTTGACGTCGCGTTATATACATTGACTCGCACTTGTGAAACAACGGGAAGCGACTCTGCCGGAGAGACCATGACTGTTACACATGGCGAGGGATTAGGTGTTGGGGCAACAGCAGCCGGTTCGCTGCTTCCACTAAACATCTTCACAATGCCAAAGATCAAACCAATCAAGACAACTGCAGCGACGATAACCGCAGCGACTAAATGCCACCTCGGCCGACGCCGTCGATAACGACGCGGTGCAATCCGCACAACGCCTTCACGCATGCCGCTCATGAGTCCTCCTGCAACCGTTGTTCAGCCATGAAGTCTCGCACCAGATTGCCACACTCATCTGCAAGTACCCCCGAGATGACCTCTGGGCGATGGTTCATTCGTTTATCTCGCGGTAAATCCCAATGCGAGCCACATGCTCCATATTCGTCATTCCAAGCGCCGAAAACGATTCGATCAACTCGAGAAAGCACTGCCGCTCCCGCACACATCGGACAAGGCTCAAGGGTGACCAACAACGTGCAGCCCGTAAGACGCCATTGCCCACGCAAGGCCGCAGCCTCACGCAACACCAGTACTTCAGCGTGCGCAGTTGGGTCTTGGAGAGCTTCGCGTTGATTAACCGCCCCCGCGATCACTTCGCCTTGTTCATCTAAAACAAGCGCGGCAATTGGTAGATCGCCGGTAAGCGGACCCATTTTCGCGACATCAATGGCCTGCTGCATTGCCCGAAGGTACGGACTGCGCTCAAGTTCCACCTATTGAGGATAGGGCCTAAATATTCGGCCGTTTCCGAGTCTTCACCATGATCGTGACCACTATTGCGAAACTCACGAATGAAAACGGTGCCCAAATAGCGCGTTCTACCCCAGACGGAGTTGCCAAATTCGCAAGAATTGCCAGACCCGCATACACAGTCGTCAACCAGGCGATTGCTGTGATGAGCCTCGGTGGGTAGCCCTTAGCCGGACCCATACCCGCTCTCGCAAGCATGCCCAGAGCCATCACAATCAGAATGCCGGCCGAAAGCACTGCCGTGAATCGTCCGACAGGGGCAAGCGGCCCAGTTACACCGCCACCTTGGGTGTATTCGCCCCACGGTGCACCGAACGCGAGCGCGATTTGAAAGATGACAACAAGTCCAAACATTGCAGCGATGATCACTGCGAGCTTCTTAACTGCCATATCGCTACCTAACTCATTTCTTAGTTCTGCGCCGATCTATCAGGACTCCTACAGCTAAGGAGAGAACACCCATCGCTGCGATAAGTAGCCATCCACCAACATCACCCAAGCCCGCAATGTTTGTCGGATCATCTGGGCACATCCCAAGACCGCACTCTGGAATTGTGCTGACCGCAATCAGTAGGACATCTAAGAAGATCCAAGTAACCACCGCGTAGACAAGGGCCCTGAAGCGGCCGGGCTCGTTACAGACACCTTGATCACCACTGATGATTGGCGTATTCCATAACAGCAACACCGCGCAACCGATCACTCCGACAGCAAATGTGACGAAGGCCCAGGTGTATAGGTGCATACCAAATACTTCTGGTCCGTAGCCCGGATCTGCTGGGTTTGCTACGTGTAAGAAGATCTGCCGAACGCTGCCAGCTGCGCCAACACAGTCGGCCAAAATACTGATGGCATAGTTGCGCGCTTTTATGCCCCACAGCAGATTCAGAACTGGACCAACAGCCAATCCGATCATTCCAGAGCGCTGAATCAGACACAAAGGACAGGGTTGCTCGCCAACTCCAAACTGGAGATGCAAGGAACCAGCTAGCACGCCAAGCAGAGCAAGCAGGGCCAGCACATTGATCCACCGGGAAGCAAATATCTGTCGTTCAACCGAAATATTCATGGATGCCGCTCGCCTAGAAATTCAACGGGATGGGGTCGGTCATGTGCGCCTTTAACAGGAACACGGTGACCACCAACGTCAGGATCGCCAGTCCTGGCGTCCACCGCCACTTTTTAAAGATCCCATAGAACACGGCTATCCAGAGCGCAAACATTAAGAACATCACCTGTTCACAGTATCGAAACTGAAAACAGGAGCAACTCCACAACGCGAAAATTCCGTACGTGTGCTGAGCACCTATGCCTTGGCAAAGACTCGCAGCCCGAGATTAACTACGGACGAGCCTTGCAATCGCCGCTGTTACTTCGTGCAACTTCTCATCCAGGTCAACGGTGTCATCACCCATCGCACTCGTGACACATTCTGATAGATGGCCCTCTAGCATCAAAATTGCGACGGATTGCAACGCTTTGGTGACTGCAGAAATTTGCGTGAGTACATCCATGCACTGCTCGTCTTCATCAACCATTCGGTGTAACCCGCGTATCTGACCTTCAATTCGACGGAGCCGAACAAGGACAGCAGCATTGCTTTGCGTTGATTCAGTCATGGCAACCTCCATGTTTTTCATTCTAGTACCCACTGGGGGTATCTAGAAACCGACTCCCCGCCCGTTTGCTGCGAGTCCGGGGCCAAAGCTCAGGGCGGCCTTAGTCAATTACGACTGGTCGCGCTCCAACGCCCCACACCAGGTAATTCCACATCCAGTTGGCAACCACACTTACTCGGTTGCGACCACCCGCGAGATAAAACACATGCAGCCCAAGCCAGGCCAGCCAAGCCGCGGTGCCATGAAGCCGAAGTCCGTTGGCTTCAACCACCGCACGCCGGCGTCCGATCGTGGCCATCTGGCCCTTATCTTTGTAAACAAAATCAACGAGCGGTTTTCCTGCGATCTTGGCTTTAATCTGCTTGCCAACGTGAATACCCATTTGCATGGCTACCGGAGCAATCATTGGTAAAGCACGGCCATCTGGTCCTTCGAGTGCTGCTGCGTCGCCAATAATCCAGACACCTTCAGTTAATTCCAAACTCGCATTGACTCGCAGTCGGTTTGCCCGGTCCGCTAATCCAAGGGTTGCCCATTGCTCATGCGCGGCAACTCCAGCTGCCCAAACAATTGTTCCTGCGTTGAGCACTTCACCAGATTTCAAGTGCACGTCTGCTGGATACATGCGGTCAACGGCGGCATCAACCATGACGCGGGCACCGAGTTGTTCCAGCTCACTTTTTGCATGCGCGCTGGACTTCTCAGAAAACATGGGCAGCAGTCGCGGTCCGGCTTCCACCAAGGTGACCGATGCGAACTCTGCAAGATCAGGGAACTCACGCTTCATGGATCGTTGTAATTCAGCGACTGCGCCGGTGACTTCAACTCCGGTTGGGCCACCACCAACTACAACAACTCGCAAGTGTTCCTTTGGACGATGACCATTTTCAATCTCTTCGTACGCGTTGAGCAGCCGGCTACGAATCTCTCGTGCTTGATTCATCGTCTTCATTTGCAAAGCATTTTCTTCAACACCAGGAACACCAAAGGTGGTACCGGTGCTACCCGTGGCAAGAATTAATTCGTCGAAAGGCAGGACAGCACCATCTTCAAGCCGCAGGCTCTTGCGCTCGGTATCAATACGTACGACATCACCGCGTCGAAAGTCTACGCCAGGGATAGCTCCACGAATCGAATAAGCAATATCGTCTTCAGAAAGCCCACCGGTGGCAACTTGGTACAGCAGCGGCGAAAATAACTGGTACGGATTGCGGTCGATCAACGTCACGTGAATACCGTCGGTCTTTGCTAATTCCCGTGCAGCACGTAGACCACCAAAACCGCAGCCGACGATTAATACTCTGCGATCGCCTGCGCGAACTTCATTCATTTCTAACAACCTAATTCGTGTTTGAGTGAAACGGTTATGCAGTCTCAGGAATGGTGTTACTGAGTCGTGTCATTTGATCAGATGACAGTTTCAACGTTGCTGACTTCACGATTGAGTCAACAGTTGCCGGGCGAGTTGCGCCAGGGATATTGATGACGACGGGCGAAAGCTGAGACAACCAAGCCAAAGCAACTTCTTGCGCAGTCGCATCGATTTCGTTGCCAACCTCGGCGAAGTCGACATAGCGCGAACCGACTTCCGCATGCTGCGAAGCGCCGCCCAGTGGTGACCAAGGCAGGTAAGCAAGACCTAATTCAGTGCAGCGCTGCATCGCAATAGTGTTCGCACGGTATTTCGGTGAGTACTGATTCTGCACAGAAACCACGCCGCCATCATTTGGTCCACCGAGAATGTCGATCGCAATATCGATCTGTACGTCGTCTGCATTAGACAGCCCGATGCGCTTCACTAAACCGGCTTCTTTGAGTGCAAGAAGCGCATGCATCTGATCGACATAAGGAAGTGAAGGATCCGGTCGGTGATGCTGGTACAGCTCAATTTGTGAGACACCCAAACAGATCAAACTCTTTTCACAAGCCGCGCGCAGTGCAGCTGCACTTGAATCTGAGCCGTAAGAGCCGCCGGAACCACGAGTGATGCCACCCTTAGTCGCAACCAGAACATCGACGAGGTTTGCTGCGCCGGTATAGGTGCGAAGAGCCTCTGCAACGAGGGTCTCGTTGTGACCAACGGTCGAAGACGAAGGAGCATAAATGTTCGCCGTGTCGATGATGGTTACACCAAGATCAAGCGCGCGATGAAGAGTTGCGATCATTCCCTCGCGATCATCCAGCTTTGCTGGAAAGGACATTGGCATGCAGCCAATACCAACGGAAGAAACAGTCAGGTCACCAATGCGTCGAGTAGGTAGGGTCATAGTCAAAGTCTAGTGGCGTAATCCTGTGGCCTTGTGCCGCTAATGAAGAGGTTGGCCAGCGAACTTCGTAAACAGTTGGTGAGCAGCGAACTAATTCAGCGATTCTGCGGAAACCATCCAGGCAGATTCGAGCTCGTCCCGCTTCATGGCTAATTCCTTGAGCCTGGCCGTGAGTTCGGCAAGTAGCGCATGGTCGTTGGCCGACTCAGCCATCTTCCCGTGGATCGTGGCTTCTTCCTCATCAACTTTGCGCAGCGTACGTTCGATACGCGAAATATCCTTTTCAATGATGCGTCGCTCTGCAGCACTCATACCCTCAGACGCGACTGCAACGGCAGGTTCGTTACTCACACCGGATCGAGATGACATCACTGTGTGACCACGCATTGAACGTCGGCGCGTAATGAACTCATCAACGCCTCCCGTGAGATGCGTGATGGCTTTATCTCCAAAGAGCGCATAAGTGTCGTCACACACTCGTTCAAGGAAGTAGCGATCATGGGAAATCACAATCAACGTTCCCGCGAAGCTGTCGAGTAGATCCTCAAGAGCCGTGAGAGTTTCAACGTCGAAGTCGTTGGTTGGTTCGTCGAGCACTAACACGTTTGGCCCACCCATGAGCAATCGCGTGAGTTGCAACCGTCGACGTTCACCGCCCGAAAGGTCCCCGACAGGAGTCCACTGACTATCTGCACCAAAACCAAGACGCTCACACAATTGTGAAGCAGTTAGTTCGCGGCCCTTTCCGAGTTCTACCCGCGAGGCAACTTTTTCAACTGCTTCAAGCACTCGCCATGCTGGATTCAATTCTTCCAAGTGCTGCGAGAGATACGCCGGCTTCACTGTGACACCAGTGATGAGTTTTCCTTGCGATGGTGCTAGCTCACCGAGCAGCACGCGAATCAGTGAGGTTTTACCTGCACCGTTTGCGCCGAGCAATCCGATGCGATCTCCTGGACCAAAATTGAGATTCACTCGATCAAGCAAGGTGCGCCCAGCAACGTCCATCGATGCGTCTTGAAGTTCGAATACTGATTTACCAAGGCGAGCACCCGCGAATGCCAACAATTCAGTGGTGTTACGCGGTGGTGGCTCGTTCTCAATCAATTCATTTGCAGCATCAATACGGAATTTAGGTTTTGTCGTTCTTGCCGGTGCGCCTCGACGTAACCATGCCAATTCTTTGCGCAAGAGATTTTGCCGGCGAGCTTCCGAAGATGAGGCCTGGCGATCGCGCTCAGCTTTTGCGAGCACGTATGCGGAGTAGCCGCCGTCATACTCTTCAACTTTTCCGAGCACCACTTCCCAGGTGCGATCGCACAATGCGTCAAGGAACCAGCGATCATGCGTCACGACCACGATGGCCAATTTTGGTCGTGCCTTCAGGTGGTCCACGAGCCAAGAGATGACATCAACGTCGAGGTGGTTGGTTGGTTCGTCGAGCAAGAGCAGGTCACAGTCATTAATAAGCGCCTTGGCTAACTGCACGCGACGGCGCTCGCCGCCCGACATCGAAGCGACGCGGGAATTGAGCAGATCATCGTTGAAACCACCGAGCAAACCCGTGAGCACATCTCGAACCTGTGCATCGCCCGCCCATTCGTGGATTGGTCGCCCAGGAACCACCAAACTGGCAACCGTTGCATCCGGGTCAGGGGTATCAACCTGGGAAACCAGTTCCACATGGACGTCAGATCCAACGGTGACTCGGCCCCCATTGACGTTTTCAATGCCCGTCAAAACATGGAGCAGGGTGCTCTTGCCGGCGCCATTTCGACCGACGACCGCGATCCGCTCTCCGGCGTTGACGCCTAGCGACACCCGATCAAGGAGTGGCCGATCTCCAAAAGACTTCGAAACAGCTTCAATATTTACAAGATTTCGCGTGG
>JBIIAA010000096.1:0-6683 GCA_044240165.1 Candidatus Nanopelagicales bacterium | reverse complement strand
CGCCGTGCAAAGAACCATCTTCTTGAGGCCAACCTTCGTCTGGTTGTTTCCTTGGCGAAGCGTTACACCGGCCGCGGCATGCTCTTCCTTGACCTTATTCAAGAAGGCAACCTTGGTCTGATTCGCGCAGTCGAGAAGTTCGACTACACCAAGGGTTACAAGTTCTCGACGTACGCAACTTGGTGGATCCGCCAGGCAATTACTCGCGCTATGGCTGACCAGGCTCGCACCATCCGTATCCCTGTTCACATGGTTGAAGTCATTAACAAGCTTGCACGTGTGCAGCGCCAGATGTTGCAGGATCTTGGTCGCGAACCGACCCCAGAAGAGCTGGCCAAGGAACTCGACATGACCCCTGAAAAGGTTGTTGAAGTTCAAAAGTATGGCCGTGAGCCAATCTCCCTTCACACACCACTTGGTGAAGAAGGCGACAGCGAGTTCGGCGACCTGATCGAAGACTCAGAAGCAATCGTGCCCTCAGATGCAGTCTCATTCACATTGCTTCAAGAGCAGCTTGAATCCGTGCTGGACACCTTGTCTGATCGAGAAGCAGGTGTGGTTCGCATGCGCTTTGGTCTCACCGATGGTCAGCCAAAGACGCTGGATGAAATCGGCAAGGTCTATGGAGTCACTCGCGAGCGGATTCGTCAGATAGAAAGCAAGACGATGTCCAAGCTGCGCCACCCTTCACGCTCACAGGTACTTCGAGATTACCTCGACTAATAGTTGCGCTTACGTAATGTGAAAGGCCCCCGGAAAATACATTCCGGGGGCCTTTCACGTACTGCTTAAATCTTATTCAGGACTTGATGCAATCGGGGTAAGTAAACGATGCGTCTCGTCGACAACTTCAACGGCCTGAGGGCGAAGAACACCTTCGTGGTCGTTCCAGTGATGGCTGCAAAAGAGAAGGTCAGAACCGCCGGGAAGCACTACTCGAACGTAGGCCTGCGCGTTACAGCGATCGCAACGATCGGTTGCGGCGAGTGCGGGTGCAGTCATCGTGGCATTCACGGGAACTCCTCCAACTCTGAGCTTGGCTATTTGCCTTTGCAATATGGATAACAGTGTTACACCCTTTCCTTATTCCCGCGATGCCACGCCGGCAAGGTTCACCTAAAGCGAAACCAATTCGTTATCGAATTCACAAGTGAACAAGGGTTCATTCGTGCCGATCCAAGGGATCTGGTGCCCGCACAAGTAAGTTGGCGTGGTGTCCTCGACCTATTCAGCCAAAGATCTCGCAGTTCTCGAGGGTCTCGAAGCCGTCCGCAAACGCCCAGGCATGTATATCGGCTCCAACGATGGTCGCGGTCTTATGCACTGCCTCTGGGAGATCGTGGATAACGCGGTAGATGAGGCACTGGCTGGGCACTGCACGACGATTGATATCACCCTGCATCCTGATGGCTCGGCCGAGGTGAAAGACGATGGTCGCGGCATCCCAGTCGATGTTGAACCAAAAACTAAACTCACTGGCGTTGAAGTGGTGATGACCAAACTTCATGCTGGTGGCAAGTTTGGTGGCGGTTCCTACGGTGCCTCAGGTGGACTGCACGGAGTGGGCGCATCGGTCGTCAATGCCCTTTCTTCACGGTTAGACGTAGAAGTTGATCGGGTAGCCAAAGTCCATCAGGTCTCTTTCCGCCGTGGCGTGACCGGCACCTTCGCGGGGGAGGGTCCCGATGCGGAGTTCTCGAAGAAATCGGGACTCACGATCATCGGCAAGGCTCCGCGCACCCGCACAGGAACGCGCGTGCGCTGGTGGGCTGACCTGCAGATCTTCACCAAGGACGCGCAGTATGACCGCACCGCCTTGCGTGAACGAGCAATGCAATCCACGTTCTTGGTGCCAGGCCTCATCATTGCTTTGCATGACTTCCGGGACGCTTCAGACATCTATGAAGAGAAATTCCAACACAAGGGCGGAATTGCCGAATATGTGGAATCGCTGAGTAACGGCGAGGAAGTATCACCGATTGTGCGGGTCACCGGCCAAGGTCATTTCCATGAGA
This sequence comes from Candidatus Nanopelagicales bacterium, assembly GCA_044240165.1. Taxonomy (GTDB): domain Bacteria; phylum Actinomycetota; class Actinomycetes; order S36-B12; family S36-B12; genus UBA11398. The sequence continues at coordinate 4,668 of JBIIAA010000096.1, read as the reverse complement.
CTGTTCCCGTCATTGATGACAAAGGCCATATGACTCCGCAAGAGGTTGAACGCGAACTCTCGGTGGATGTAGCTATGCGATGGGACACCGGCTACGAGTCGATACTGCGCTCGTTCGTGAATGTCATCGCTACGCCTAAAGGTGGAACACACGTTCAAGGTTTCGAACGGGCCGTAACCAAGGTTTTCAATGACCAACTCCGCGCCCAAAAGATTTTGAGATCAGGCGAAGACAACGTCACACGAGATGACGTTTTTGAGGGACTCACCACGGTTGTTGCTGTTCGTTTGGCTGAACCACAATTTGAGGGCCAGACCAAGGAAATCCTGGGCACCCCCGCTGCGACTCGGATCGTGGGCAATGTCGCAACTAAAGAACTCACGAAATGGTTTGTCACGCCACCTCGCGGTGAAAAGGCTGCCACTAAGGCGGTCTTGGAAAAAGCGGCTAACGCTATGCGAGCCCGGGTGTCTGCCCGAGCTCACCGAGACACCCAACGCAGGAAAACGGCACTTGAATCTTCCGCGCTGCCAGCCAAGCTTGTTGATTGCCGTTCAGACAACGTTGAACATAGCGAGTTGTTTATCGTCGAAGGTGACAGTGCACTGGGCACTGCAAAGACTGCCCGCAATTCCAACTTTCAGGCGCTGCTGCCTATCCGCGGCAAAATTCTTAACGTGCAAAAGTCGTCGCTTTCAGACATGTTGAAAAACACTGAGTGTGCTGCGATCATCCAAGTTATCGGTGCTGGTTCTGGTCGGAGTTTCGATATCGAACAGGCTCGCTACGGCAAAATTATTTTGATGTCAGATGCAGATGTTGACGGCGCGCACATCCGCTGTCTACTGCTTACTCTGATTCACTCGTATCTACGTCCGATGCTTGAAGCAGGTCGGGTGTTTGCTGCAGTGCCGCCATTGCACCGCATAGAAATAGTGAATGCTGGGAGTAAGGCAAACGAGGTCATTTATACCTACTCAGATACTGAGATGCGTTCTGTGCTCAACGATGCTGAGAAAAAAGGCAAACGCGTCAAGGATCCGATTCAGCGCTATAAGGGCTTGGGCGAAATGGACTCGAGTCAGCTTCGCGAGACAACAATGGATCCGGCCCACCGCACCTTGCGTCGCATCACGATGAACGATGTTGCCGCCGCAACCGCAGTCTTTGATTTACTGATGGGCAATGACGTTGCCCCACGTAAAGAATTTATTGTCGATGGCGCTGCGGGTCTTGATCGCGATCGCATCGACGCATAAATTGAAATTTGCATAAAAAAACTGTGGGCACCGAGTTTCCTCGATACCCACAGTTTTTGTGAATGAATTTATTTTGCGTGCAACAACTCATACCGACGACGGTACTCAGCCTTTGAGGTTTCACTCACGTCAACGTCAGTGGCCCGTGCGCGAAGTGCTCCAACTGTTGCTTGGTCGCGTGGAGTGTGCTTGAACGGATCCCAGTCGAAGAAGCGCGCCGTGTTTTCGAAGGTGATCTTGTTGATCTCCTCGTCAGTGCACTTTGCGTATTCGAGTTCGCCCCAAAGCTTTTCTGGCGAAAGCGGCCAGGTGCTGTCTGAGTGTGGGTAGTCGCATTCCCAAGCAATGTTGTCGATGCCGATCCACTCGCGGTTAGCAAGTGCATGTGGCTCTGTGATGTAGCAGGCCAAGAAGTTCTTGTGCCAGACATCTGCTGGTGACATTCCTGGTGGGAATGAACTTAAGCCAGTCCAGGACTGGTTTTCGACATGGCGCTCGAGGCGATCTAGTAGCGGTGGAATCCAGCCGAGGCCACCTTCACTCATAGCAACCTTGAGATCAGGGAATTTCTGGAACGCCCCACTGAGCAAAATATCGGTTGCGGCAACAGTAGAAATGAGTGCAGCCAAAACGATCATGTCATCCAGGAAGAAATTTGATGGATCAGAAAAATCTAGCGTCGCTGGTCGCTGTAGCAAACTGAATCCGCCACCGATGTGCAAGCTGATGACCTGATTCGTATCAACCATGGCCTTAAAGAATGGATCCCAGTAGCCTGAACGGAAATCTGGCTGCCCCACACCGTATGGAGTTTCTGGGATGCTAATCGAGCGGCATCCCATTTCTGCGAGGCGATGAACTTCCTTGACCGTCTCATCCATATCAACAAACGGCACGATGCCCATTGGGATGAAGCGACCTGGATGCGCATTTGGTACTTCGCCAACGACCCAGTCGTTGTAGGCACGAAGTGCTGCAAGAGCAAGTTTCTTGTCTGGAAGTGTTGCGATGTGGGTCCCCGCAAAACCTGGGAATGTTGCGAACAGCATTGATGCGAGGGTGCCGTTTGCGTCCATGTCGCGTACACGCAGGTCCATGTCATAAACAGCTGGGCGAATTTCCGCGTGATCTGTTGGGTCAAGGCCCCAGTCGCTCTTGGGCCAAGAAGCCACCGCATTGAGCCCAACGTTACCCACAGGCACGCCTTGGAAGACCCAAGCCTGCAGATTGGGATTGCGCGGATGCTGAGTGAGTTTAGGAGCATCATCTTTCATGCTGGCGGGAAAGTGCTTGTCGAACATATCTAGGGGTTCAACTACGTGATCGTCAATGCTGACCATCACCATGTCATTCATTTCCATGCGGCACACGCTCTTCCTTTAGAGGGACCAGTCGGATACGTATCTTATGTCTCAAAGAAAAGATTTGTGAAGGATTTATCCAATCTATTTTCAGGGGTGATCCGTCACGAGAATCCGCGCGTCAGGGGCTGATTTGAATTCAGGCAGCCGGTATCAGTTAGGTTCTGGGCATGCCTATTTACGATGCTGAGCATTTAGCCGATTTTCCCGCGGCAGCCTTTAAGGACGTTTTAGCAGGAAATATTGACTTTGCTCAAACGTTCACAGATTCAGGTTTGACTGGTCGAGCAGCCAAAGGCTTGGCAGTAATCACCTGCATGGATTCGCGCATTGCCCCACTGAACCTGCTTGGGATGCAAGCCGGTGACGTAAAGATTATTCGAAATGCCGGAGCGCGAGTCACCGACGACGTGTTGCGCACTTTGATTTTGGCGTCATATTTACTCGGCGTGACTCGGGTATTGGTTATGCCGCACACAGATTGTCGGATGGCTAGTGCAACTGAATCCGAAATCCATGCTCGCATCGAGGCAGAATTTGGCGTCGACACTCGTAGTTTCGAATTCAGAACGGTGGATGATCAAGAAAGTGCGCTCATCACCGATGTGGTTCGGATTCGCTCACACCCAGCCTTGCCAAAGGATCTAGTTGTCGGGGGAGCGATATACGACGTTCACACAGGGTTGATTACGCCTGTATCCGCCTAAGCTTTTTCTGCTTTTGCTTGGATGTCGTTGAAGGTTTCGCCGCCGATTCCCCAGTCGTCACCACTGACTTCAACAAGGGCAACCCGGATACGACCTGGATCGCCGCCAAGCACTTCCGCAGCTGCTGCATTGAGTTTGCTGATGAGTTCACGCTTTTGCTCGACTGAGCGACCTTTGAGCAACGTCATTTGAATAAACGGCATGAAGACTCCAAAAATCGATTGAAGCCAGCAGGTTATCGCAAGGATGCACGTGTCTAGACCTCGCTGGCTGTGACTATCCTTAAGTCCTTCAAACTTACAGGGAGCTTCTACATGGATCGGCCGCTACGCGTTGCTGTTGTGGGTTCAGGCCCTTCGGGTATGTATGCAGCAGCCGATTTAATCGCGCTAGAACGAGCAACCGTGGATGTCTTTGACCGCCTTCCTGTGCCTTTTGGACTTGTTCGCTACGGAGTAGCTCCCGATCACTTCAGTATTCGTTCCATCCGAGACACCTTGGACAAGATCTGGGATGAACCAGGTATCCGTTTTCTTGGCAATGTCACGGTGGGAACCGACATTCAGATAGCTGAATTGCGGCAGGCTTACGACGCAGTCATTTTGACTTACGGTGCCTCTGCAGACCGGACCCTTGGGATACCGGGGGAGTCACTCACCGGATGCGTGGGAGCAACAGATTTCGTTGCTTGGTACTGCGGGCATCCCGATGCAAACAGAGCATTCTTTGAGTCGTACCTGCCAACAGTGACACATGCGGCCGTTGTAGGCCTTGGCAACGTTGCCGTTGACGTGGCGCGAATCTTGGCTAAGACTCCTGAGGAATTGCACTCAACAGATATGCCAGCTCACGTTCGTGCGACCTTGGCCGCAATGTCGTTAACCGATATCCACATTGTTGGTCGTCGAGGTCCCGCCCAGGCCACTTGGACAACCAAGGAACTACGCGAATTGGGCGAACTTGAAAATTGTTCAGTTGAAGTTGACCAGATCGGGCTTGGATCTGATGCAGCTTGGGAAACTGATCAAAGGGTTGCATTGCGAAATGTCGAAGTTGTTCGAAGCTGGATGCAGCGTGCGGGCGCAAGTGGTCGCAAATTACACCTGCACTTTTTGACCCGACCTGTAGCAGTAGCCGGCACCGATCAAATATCGATTCTTCAGGTTGAGCGCACTGAATTCACTGCCACAGGCGGACTGGCTGGCACGGGCGAGGTTATTGATTTACCAATTGAATTCTTAGTACGCAGTATTGGGTATCGCGGAACCGGTCTGCCTGGCGTGCCATTTGATGATGCTTCAGGCACCGTGGTGCAAAACTTGGGACGCATCGAACCTGGCT
>JBIIAA010000020.1:0-21160 GCA_044240165.1 Candidatus Nanopelagicales bacterium | reverse complement strand
GCACGGTGATTACCAGTTCGCCAACATCATGTTCACCAATGACGTGCCCGCAGGACTTGCTGCTGTCGTCGACTGGGAGATGACAACTATTGGTGATCCGCTCCTAGACCTTGCCTGGGCCTTGCGTGACTGGGGACCTACCGGCGATGCAGACAACAGCAACATTAAAAAGACCACTGAAGGTCAGGCATCCCTTGAGGAACTGTTGGCGCACTACGAGAAGTTGAGTGGACGCAGTACCGCGGACTTCAACTACTACCTCGTGCTAGCTCGCTGGAAACTGGCCATTGTGCTGGAGATGTCGTATGCGCGAGTGGTGAAGTCAAAGATTGACAATCCTTCACTCGCAGGCTTTGGGCCGCTCGTTCTTGAATTGATGAGTCAGGCCGCAGGTTTGGCCGCAACGATGCCGAATGGATTGAAATGAGCTACCTGGACGGACTCTACGACCTGACTGACAAAGTCGTCGTTATTACGGGTGGAAGCCGTGGCCTCGGAAAAGAAATGGCTTACGGATGTGCCCAAGCAGGCGCTCATGTGGTGATCGCAAGTCGCAAGCTTGAAAATTGCGTGACTGTTGCAGATGACATTGCTGAAAAGTATGGCCGGCAAACCATGGCCTACGGCTTGCATGTAGGGCGTTGGGACGACATCGAACCCTTCGTCGATGCGGTCTATGCAAAGTTCGGCAAGGTGGATGTGCTGGTGAATAACGCTGGCATGTCACCGATTTACGAGAAGAACTCAGAAGTCACCGAGCAAATGTTCGACAGCGTGATGAATCTGAATTTCAAAGGCCCGTATCGCCTCACCGCACTCATGGGGGAGCGAATGCATGCGGCTGGCAAGGGCTCAATCATAAACATCAGCTCATCTGGCTCGATCCGGCCTTCACCAACGATCATTCCTTACGCAGGAGCTAAGGCTGGATTGAACACCATGACTGAAGGGTTCGCTGCAGCATTTGGGCCAGCGGTACGAGTGAACACGGTGATGTCCGGAACGATGATGTCCGATATCTCAAAGGCCTGGGACCTTGATGCGATGAAGCCAAGCATGCAACGCATCGCGATGAAGCGCATTGGCGAACCACCTGAGATAGTCGGAGCGGTCATCTACTTGGCTTCGGACGCGTCTAGCTACACCTCCTGCGCAACAATTCGCGTCGACGGTGGAATGCCATAACAGGAAATTTTCCTCGAATATTTTCGGTACGACTCAGACCTTCACACACCTAATTTTTACAACACACACCTTCACTGAACAAAGGGGCACCCAGTGGCAATTGATTTCGAAGTAGAACCAGAGTTTCAAAAACTTCTTGACTGGACCAAGGATTTCGTTACGAACAAGGTTTCAAAGGTCGATTTGTTGTGGCCTCATGACACGTACAAAGACATGACGGCGCAGCAGGCGGCGATCATTAATCCGCTCAAGCAAGAAGTTCGAGACATGAAACTATGGGCTTGTCATCTAGGTCCAGACCTCGGTGGCCAGGGTTATGGTCAGTTGAAGCTGGCCTTGCTCAACGAAATTTTGGGAACGTCTCGGTGGGCTCCAAGAATTTTCGGCACCCAAGCTCCTGACACGGGCAATGCCGAAATTATTGCGCACTTCGGAACCGCAGAACAAAAGGAGCGTTATCTCAAGCCGCTGCTTGAAGGCGACATCGTTTCTTGCTTCTCGATGACTGAGCCTCAAGGTGGCGCCGATCCAGGCATCTTCACCACAAGTGCAGTGAAAGACGGCGATCACTGGGTCATCAATGGTCGCAAGGTGTGGTCTTCAAATGCTCGCTGGGCAAAGTTCTTTATCGTCATGGTCGTCACCGATGCGAATGCGCCGATCACCGAAAAAATGACAATGTTCATGTTGCCAGCTGAGACGCCAGGTATCGAGATTCAATATAACTTTGGTGTTGCTGGCGAAGGTCCGGAAGATGTTTCCGAAGCCCTGATCAAATACAACAATGTGCGCATCCATGAGTCGGCAATTCTCGGTGGGGTTGGACAGGCATTCGCCGTAGCCCAAACGCGTCTTGGCGGTGGCAGAGTGCATCACGCGATGCGCACCGTTGGTAATGCCCAGCAGGCAATTGATTTGATGGCAGAGCGGGCACTTTCTCGATTCACCAAAGGTGAGCGACTTTCAGAGAAGCAGTCCGTGCAAATGATGCTGGCTGACTCGTATATCGAACTTGCTTCGTTTCGCTTGCTCGTTCTTCATTGCGCGTGGAAGATCGACAAACTGAACGATTACAAGCAAGTTCGACTTGATATTGCGGCGATCAAGGTGCAAACAGCCCGAGTGATGCAGGCAATCGCTATGCGCGCGATTCAGCTGCATGGTGCCATCGGTACTTCCCAAGAATTGCCGTTCATGGGCTTCCTAAACAGTGGCATCATGCTGGGTCTTGCTGACGGACCAACTGAAGTTCATCAGGTGACAGTGGCAAAGCAACTTCTCCGACGCTACAAGCCAACCGAGAGTGTCTGGCCTTCTGCTTTGATCCCAAATCGCAAGGCCGCTGCTGAGCTCGAACTCCTCGGAGAAGTCTTCACTCAGGTTGTACCTGAGAACTGAGCCAACTGTTGCCCGGCCACGCTTAAGATTGAGGCCGGGCAACTTGCTGCGCTGACATTGAGAATGTGCGCGGTAGTTTGTCACCGAGATATTGACGTTAGGGAAATGAAATGCGCGCTCTTGTGTGTGAGCAGTACGGACCGCCTTCAAGTCTTGCTATCAAAGACCTTCCGGATCCGGTGGCGGGTGACCATGATGCTGTGGTGGCCATTCGTGCCGCCGCTATCAATTTCCCGGACCTGCTCATCATTGAAAATCAGTACCAAGTTTCCATCCCAGTGCCGTTTACTCCAGGCAGTGAATTTGCCGGTGAGGTGATCTCGGTTGGTAACCAAGTCACGAACCTCAAACCCGGTGATTTGGTGATGGGCGGCTCATTCGTTGGCAGTTTCGCCGAACAGATCTGTGTCAAAGCCGCTTCGCTCAAGCCGATTCCACCTGGGCTCACGCTTCAGCAGGCAGCGGCTTTCAGTGTGACATATCGAACTTCTTATCATTCGCTCGTCACGATCGGCGAACTCAAGGCTGATGATTGGGTCGTCGTTCTGGGTGCGGCTGGGGGCGTGGGTACGGCCGCAGTTGATATTGCCACCCGTCTCGGCGCCAAGGTGATTGCTGTTGCATCCAGTGATGAGCGAATAGAAGTGTGTAAAAGCATGGGCGCTGTCGCTGGAATAAATTACGTCACGGAGAACCTCAAGGACCGCATCAAAGCGATCACTGGTTCTGGCGCGGATGTGATCATTGATCCGGTCGGTGGCCCGCTTTCCGAAGAAGCTTTTCGCGCAATCGCTTGGGGTGGAAGATTCGTAGTTGTTGGATTTGCTGATGGAGAAATACCGCGAATTCCACTGAATCTACCGTTGCTTAAGGGTGGAATCATCAAGGGTTTCGAAATTCGTACGGTTGGTGATCACTTACCTGATGAAGTGAAGAAGGGTGACGCAATCCTCGCAGAAATGGTGCAACAAGGAATGGCGCCACATGTGTCGGACGTCTTTACTCTTGATCATGCAATAGAAGCGCTGGAGTTCGTTGCAGCCCGGAAGTCAACAGGGAAAGTAATTATTTGCCCTTGAGCACTGCAATACATTCAGCTGGTTTGTCGAGCATCAAATGGTGTTCGCCACCTTGGATTGCAATGACTTCAACGTTGGTTGTAGCTAATTCAACGAAGTAAGCGGCGACAGCGGATCCGCTCACTGGGCTTGCGGTGCCATACACAAAACTGACGGGTTGGGTGAGCTTTGGAACGCGCTCATTTATGTACTGGTCGTAAGGCTCGGTGATGGTGCTCCAGTCGTGGCGCCACGACCAGCCTTCTGCCCTTTGCACAACTGAGTATTGAGCAAGCGGGAGTAAAAATTCAGGCTCGGGACCAGCTTGACCCGGAACTAGTCGAAAGCGCAGAAGTGCGTCTTCTTTGGTTCCGTAATATTTTGGCTCGCGCGGAGGGGGGCGCTCACCCGGCTTCGGAAAATCCTCTGGTGCGCGGATATTTCCGTCAAACATCACCAGTTCGCTCACAAGCTCGGGTTCGTTGGCAGCCAGAGCGAGTGCGATTCGTGAACCCATGCTGTGTCCGGCAACGACGGTTGGTTCATTCGTGACTGCGCGCAATACAGAAGAAAGTTCAGCGGCCCATTGTCCGACTGAATATTTCTCTCGATGGTCACTCATTCCGTGTCCGCTGAGATCTAGTGTGATGACTCGCCAGTCATGTTGGAGTTCTTCAAACATTCGGTAGAACCAGAGCTGATGGGCTCCTGCTCCATGTACGAGCAAGAGGTGCCTTGCGCCCTGACCGTTGACCGCGTAGCGAATTGTGGCGCCGTCGACTTCAATACTTTGATCAAGAACAAACACGCTTAAGCCTCCAGGCTGATTCCGCGAATACAGAAGGCCACGAGATGATCACTTTCTGAAGGGGTGGGGCTGGTGCGTGCATTCATGTGTTCGCGCATAGTTCCCATCGCTGCTTCGCGAATCACCGAAGCGTCAAACTCTGGTGCGCGACTTCCAAGTTCCGTGAGAGGAGCAACTAAAAGATCTTTTAGAGCGATCGTCGCCTCAATGGTGCGGGGGTCAATGCCACTGCCAGTCCCTGAGAAAATGTCGTTCACAGCCACACTTTGTCGAGCTGCCGTTTGGTGGGTCGCCTGAGTCAAGATGCCGCGTATCCACAGTTCGATCTTTTTTGATGGATCCTCAACCTTTGACATTCGATGTTCCAAATACGCATGCACACGCCGCAAGCCTCGAGCCATGACTGCCTGCATGAGATCGTCTTTGCCCGTGAAATATCGATAGAAGGCTTGATTCGAGGTTCCGGCTGCGGCGACGATATCGGCTACGCGTGGAGCTTGTGGTGCCGAAAGTTCAGCAGCCATGAGGGCGGCATCCAAGATTGCTTCGACATCTCGAACTGCATCATCACGGAGCGGTTTCAGCGCACGATTGACCGCTAACTCAACGGGATCTTCTGCGGTTGCGGACACGCGCTAAGTATGGAGCATGCCCCACATATCTGTGGCAAAGACCAGACTTGCCTGAAAGATAGTTGAATAGTAAACTAAATGAAACGAAAGGAACTCCATGGCTGCCATGACTGCTGATCCCCTCACTTTGCCTCGCCTATCCACGGCTTCGCCGATCGCTGAACAACGTCAGGTCAAAGTCGTTGTCACGGCACCTCAAGCTTTTGAAGGCGAAGGGTTCCCGGTCAAGCGCGCTTTCTTTGGTATCAATCAGGCTGATCTCGATCCATTCATCCATATGGATCAAATGGGCGAAGTGGAATATGCACCGGGTGAGCCAAAGGGAACGCCTTGGCATCCACACCGCGGATTCGAAACCTTCACCTATTTGATTGACGGGCAATTCATTCATCAGGACTCAAATGGTGGCGGCGGTCTGATCCTTGATGGTGGTACGCAGTACATGACCGCAGGCAATGGCATTTTGCACATCGAGACTCCGCCAGCAACGTTGGTAGAAGCAGGCGGGCTTTTCCACGGACTTCAGTTGTGGATCAACTTGCCGCGATCCAAGAAGCGAATTGATCCGCAGTATCAAGATCTCCAAGGTGCAGATTCAGCTCTCGTTACGAGCGCAGATGGCGGAGCAATTCTTCGAGTGCTCGCGGGTGAAGTTGCTGGCTATAAAGGTCCAGGCATTTCACATACTCCGCTTTCGATTGCGCACTTAACCTTGGCGCCGGGCGCGCAAATTGATATCCCGTGGAGCCCCACATACAACGCGATTGTCTATGCCCTTGCCGGGCAAGGGTCCGTTGGTCTTGAACAACGTCCGTTGAATTCAGGACAAACAGCCGTACTAGTCCACGGGGACACTTTGCGTATTACTGCCTCGCAGCAGCAGGAGTCCCGTTCGCCAAACTTTGAGTTGTTCATCATTGGCGGTGAACCGCTTCGCGAACCAGTTGTCGCCTATGGCCCGTTTGTTATGAGCACCAAGGAAGAAATCGTCGAAGCCTTCGATGATTTCCAAGCTGGCAGGCTAGGCGTTATTCCAGCAGATGCCATCCAGCCACATCGGGTGTAACTGCCTTCTGGACAGTTGCGCGAAACCAGAGTCTTACTTCTTTTTTCCCGCTAGGAAAACTTTGGCTCCAGGTAGTTGAGCTTTTGGCAGTCCCAAAATGTGCTGAGCAATAATTGTTCGGAATACTTCAACAGTGCCACCATAGGTTGCAGTGCCCTGAGCGAAGCGGTGCGCATATTCAATGTCGCCAACACCGATTCCACCAGCAGCATCCATCGGAAGCAAACCAGCAGCCCCAACAAGATCCTGCAGTTGTGCTGCTTGCTTCACTAGGCCGTCAGATGCTTTGACTCGACCCATCGGCCCAGGTGTACTGATGCCGGCTTCGTAGTCGACCATCGCTGAACCTAGCCGTTCGAGTACTCGGGTGTCTTCAGCCATGAGCCTGCCGTCGGCTCCAGTAGTTTTCAAGGCCCAACGCGCAACTTCGTTGATCGAGGCACCTAGTACTCGACAAAAACCCGCGCCGATGGAAACATCCGTGAGCCCACCATTGAGATCGAGCCCGATGCTGTGTTCTTCATCCAGTGGGCCGTGCAGCACCGTCCAACCGTTGTTGATGCCTCCGATACGCATGCTGTCGTGAACTTGGACATCCTCGTAAAAGACAATGTTTGTACGTTCGCCACTAAACGTGCGAATGGCTTGAATTGTGACACCTTCAGAATGCAAGGGCACGAGAAACATCGTGATGCCTTTATGTTTGGCGGCTTCCGGATCTGTGCGAGTAATTAAAAAGGTGTAAGTAGAAATGTGGGCGCCAGTCGTCCACATCTTCGAACCATTGATTGACCACATATCGCCGTCTTGCACGGCTCGAACTTTTGCATTGGCGATGTCAGATCCGCCATCGGGCTCTGAGTACCCCAAGCACACGACGGCGCGGCCTGCAGCACATTCTTTGAGAATTGGCTCGGCAACTTCGGCCGGCATGTATTTGCGAATAGCCGCCATCGGCAACGACGAGGTGCCCTTCATCATCATCACTCGAGCATCTTGGCGATCAAGTTCTAATTCCATGATTCGGGTTTGCACAGGAGTGAACCCGGAGCCGCCTTGCTCTATGGGTAGCTCGGGGTAGAGCCATCCGCGCGCACCGAGTGCTTCATAAACCTTGGCGTTGAATCCACTACCCGTCTCATGTTCGAGTGCAAACACGTCTGGAGTAAACAGTTCCGCGAGAAATGCTCGTATTTCTGCTTGAAGTGACCGATCTTCTGCACTGAGTTCGACAAATCCAAAATCCATGATGTCTCCTTATATCCGTGAACTAGATGACCGAAGCCAAAACATGTTGGCCTATAGAAGCAAGATGCGCTGTTGGGTCTCCAGCTAAGGAACCCCAACCTTTACTGCGAAGGAAGTACATGCTGATGTCGTTCTCAACGGTGAAACCCAAACCACCTTGTAAGTGGGCGGCCTGTTGGGTGCCATGGGTCGCCGTTTGTGATGCATAGACCAGAGCGATCGCAGGTAGTTCAGGTCGCGTGCTTGGATCAAAGTCTAAAAACCAAGCTGCTTTACGGGCGATATTTCTTGCACCTGCAATATTGGTTGCGATATCAGTCAGGGGAAAAGCAACACCTTGAAGAGTTGAGATGAGAACTCCCATGGTTTCCCTGGTCTTCGTGAATTCGATGGTGAGCCCGAGTGCGTACTCAGTCAAACCAACGAGTGCACTTGCAGTGAGCACCATTCGTTCATCGTGTGCGCGCGAATAGATTTCTTGAGCCGTTTGGCCAGTGGCCACGATTGTGCGATTCGCAATTGGAAATAAATCCCACCAGGCAAGTGGGGTGCTGCCTTGATTGGGTACGTGGGCTGGAGGGGTTTGGACGCTGAACAACACGAGTGCATCGCCCACCATCGCGAGAACATCTTTTGCGATTGCTCCGGCTGGTACCAATTGCGCAGTTCCAGGCATGACTGGTGCGCTAGCGAGGGCGAGAATTCGAGAACCATCTGCGGCTTGGGCAATAACGTCGGCGAGAGCAGGATTATTGGCTCGGGCTAAGGCTCGGGAAGTAACCACATGTTCAATGAATGGCACTGGTGCGATCGCACGACCAAATTCTTCGGCTACGAGTGCGAGTTCAACCATTCCGGCACCGTCGCCGCCAACAGACTCCGGCAGGCCCATCGTGGTGGTGCCCATTTCGACTAAGCGGTCCCACAGATCTTGGTTAAAGCCCAACGGCTGGGACTCCCGAACCAGCGAACTTGGGCACTGATCTCGGAAAAAATCACCAAAGGCAACGAGCACTTCCTGACTCACCTCTTCCAAGGCGTAGTCATGTCGGCGAAGTTCAACAAGATCCATGAAAGGCCTCCACAAGAATTATCTGATTTCTTTCCTATTCTGCTAGATAAGTGCGCGCGACGGAGTCGAGTCGGGCAAACTTCTGCAGGTGAAGTCATGGGCTGCTGACACTGTCGACAGCAGTTCCGTATTTCTGCCAGAATGAGATTCTTATATAAAAGAATGGTATTCTTTGACCTGTCCGAACTCCAGCAGTCAGACCGCGAGCCAGCAAGGAATTGAGCACTTCAATTACCTGACGGATACAGAAACCGCAGTGTGGCTACCGAAAGGAAACAACCACATGAGTTATCTCGATGATCTATTCAGCTTGAAAGACAAAGTCATCGTCGTCACAGGCGGTAGTCGCGGTTTAGGTAAAGAAATTATCTTCGGTTGCGCCAAAGCCGGCGCAGACGTAGTGATCGCTAGCCGCAAGCTTGATAACTGTATTGAGGTTGCCCGTGAAGTCGAAGAGTTGACGGGACGACAGGCAATGCCTTATGAACTCCATGTCGGCAAATGGGATGCCTTGGAACCGTTCGCAGACGCAGTCTATGAACGCTTCGGCAAAGTTGACTGCTTGATCAATAACGCAGGTATGTCTCCGGTTTACGATAAAAATACTGACGTAACCGAAACGATGTTCGAAAGTGTTATTAACTTGAATTTCAAGGGCCCATTTCGTTTGGCGGCCCTCTTCGGCGAACGGATGTATGAAGCGGGAAGTGGCTCGATTATCAATGTGAGCTCAACAGGCTCGCTGCGTCCCAACGGTCACATCATTCCTTACGCTGGGGCGAAGGCAGCCTTGAACACAATGACTGAAGGTCTCTCGCGAGCGTTTGGTCCGCGGGTGCGAGTGAATACCTTGATGCCAGGCCCATTCTTGTCAGACATCTCAAAGGCTTGGGGAGAAGAGCAACGGGCAGGGGCAGCTCTTAAGAATGTGCAAGCTATGGGACGCAACGGCAACCCACCTGAAATTGTTGGCGCAGCTATTTATCTAGCTTCAGATGCGGCCAGTTACACCACGAGCGCGACGCTGCGCGTCGACGGTGGTCTCTACTAAATATTTTCTCCCATAAATTTTCCAAATTTCTATCGAAGGAGCATGGCATGGCATTTGATTTCTCAGTAGACCCAGAATTTCAGGTCAAACTCGATTGGATCAAGGAGTTCGTGAAGGAAGAGATCAAGCCTCTTGATCTGGTCTGGCCACATGATGTGTTCAAGCCTTTCACCCCTCAACAAGATGCAATCATTCAACCGCTGATGCAGGCTGTAAGAGACCAGGATTTATGGGCATGCCACCTAGGGCCAGAGCTCGGTGGTCAAGGCTACGGACAGGTCAAGCTTGCGTTGATGAATGAAATTCTCGGCACGACTTCCTGGGGTCCGAGAATTTTTGGTACGCAGGCACCCGACACAGGCAACGCTGAAATTCTTGCTCACTTCGGCACACCTGAGCAAAAGGAGCAGTTCTTAGCACCGTTGCTTGACGGGAAAATCGTTTCTTGTTTCTCGATGACTGAGCCACAAGGTGGGTCTGATCCAGGAATCTTCACCACGACGGCCGTCAAAGATGGCGAGTACTGGGTGATCAATGGTCGAAAGATTTGGTCATCTAACGCCCGTTGGGCCAGTTTCTTCATCACTATGGTTGTAACCGAACCAGGTGCTCCTATGACTCAGCGCATGTCGATGTTCTTGTTGCCGGCAGATACCCCTGGCATCAACATCGCATACAACTTTGGTGTCGAGGGAGAGGGCCCAGACGATATTTCTGAGGCTCTCATCCATTACGAAAATGTTCGCGTCCACGAGTCGGCAATTCTTGGTGGAGTTGGCAACGCATTCGCGGTTGCACAAACTCGTCTAGGTGGCGGGCGCGTGCATCACGGCATGCGCACGATTGGCCGTTGTCAAGAATTGCTTGATCAGATGGCTGAGCGCGTTCTTTCCAGAACCACAAAGGGCGAGTTGATGTCCGAGAAGCAAGCCATTCAGATGAAGATCGCTGACTCATACATCGAACTCCAGCAATTGCGTCTTTTGGTGATGTACACGGCTTGGCAAATCGATAAGTACCAGGATTACTACAAGGTGCGTAAAGACATCGCAGCTATCAAGGTGCAGATGACCCGTGTCTATAACAACATTGCTCAGAGGGCGCTAAATATTCATGGTGCAATCGGCACGTCAACTGCGCTGCCATTTGTGCAGGCAGTGCGCGGCGCAGCCATCATGGGTCTGGCCGATGGTCCAACTGAAGTCCATCAGGTCACCGTGTCAAAGCAGGTGCTTCGTGGCTACAAGGGAAGCCCAACAACCTTCCCAACGTATTTGATTCCAAATCTGAAAGCAGATGCCGAAGAGAAACTCTTTGGCAAGTCCACAACGCCACGAGTGCCAGATCGCACTGATCTTCAGGCTAAGTAATTCTATAAGCATCATGTTGGGCGGTACCGCAGAGGAAAAACTCTGTTGGTGCCGCCCAACACTTTTTCCAAAACAGAGAGCTATACGGATTGATCCGCAGTCTGAAGGATGGATAGCCGATCAGCCAGAATTTGAATGAGCGCGGTTTCCTGAAATAAAGGTGTCGTGGCACGCGTTCCGATTGAGTCAGCAGCAGATTGAACCTGATCCGCCAACACGCCTGGGAAAAGTGTGAACGTCACGATCACGGGCATCTGGTTGGTGCGGTCTTGAAGTTCGTGGGCAGCGGCTAGAAGATGTTCACCGGACTCGCTCGCTCCAGCAGCAACAATTTCCCGACCCGTTGCTTGGTGCCAAAGATCAACCAACGATTGCGTTTCCTCTTGTGCAATTGCAGTTCGGCCACCGGCCCAAGCAAGAACGAGTGGAATCCCTGTGGGTACTTGAGAGTCGAGTGCGAGTGCAAGATCAAGCTGCATGCCGATGGTTTCTCCGACAACAATTTTGATTCGGTGGTCACGCTCTGCTCGGGCTACTGCCTCAGGCACATCGCGCAGAGCGTGGGAGGCCTTACTTAAGAGCAACGGCAAGACGGTAATGGTTGTGATTTGACCTGAGTCATATTCGCGACCGATCGCTGCAGTGAGAGTCGGCCAATCGTGATTGAGATAGGCAACCCGAACGATTGTTCCGGGTAGAAGTGTTCCGAGACGGTGTGCCACGTCGCAGGCACCTTGACTTGATCGAGGATCAGGGCTGCCATGGGCGAGCAGCACGACGAGCGCGCTCATACCTAGCGGATACTTTGAGCAAAGGCTGATTCGGCAGCGAGCAAGTTTGGAACTGCAACCACATCGCCAATGACAATGACCGCTGGGTTTTTCACGCCCACCATCGCTGCGGTTGTGGCAATCGTGGCCAACGTGCCGACTGTTACTCGTTGGTTCGGTGTCGATGCCTGTTCGATCAAGGCGACGGGAGTGGATGATGATTTACCTGCGTCAACTAAACCTGAAGCCAATTCAGGCAGTGTCGCCACGCCCATCAGCACGACAAGAGTTAAATCAAGTTGAGCAAGCGCAGTGAGGTCTTGCAATTGATGCCCAGTGATAACTGCGTAACCATTGGCGAGCCCCCGATGAGTTACTGGGATTCCGGCAGCGGCTGGTCCGGCAACAGCAGAACTAATACCAGGAACGACTTCAACGGTTATTCCAGCAGCTACACACGCCTGAACTTCCTCAGAGCCACGGCCAAATACAAACGGATCTCCGCCCTTGAGACGAACCACTCGCTTGCCTTGCAGGGCGCGATCGACAATGACCTCGTTAATTTCATCCTGAGTCAAGGTGTGATGGCCAGGACGCTTGCCAGCCTCAATCTGCTCGACGTCGGGTGCTAAGGATTCAAGTAATGAGGTGGGGCCAAGTCGGTCGAACACGACCACGTCAGCTTTCGCAAGTTCGCGGCGACCGCGAATTGTGATGAGGTCGGGATCTCCAGGGCCGCCGCCGATCAACACAACATGTCCATCGGCTGGTCGAACTCGACGAATTGGCAGCGAACCTTGCGAAAGCTGTTCAGCAATTGCATCGCGAATAGCTATGGCTCGGCGTGGATCTCCACCAGCAGTAACCGCAACGGTGATGTCATCAACCCGGGCAGACGCAGGAGTCCAAGCTTCAGAAAGTAGAGCCTGATCTGCACGAATGCACCAGGTTCCTTGAGCGTCTGCGTCGGCGGCGATCTGTTCGTTTACGGCCGCATCGTTGGTAGCGGCGTGAACAAGCCAAGCTCCCGTAAGGTCGCCGGTCTCGTAAGAGCGCTCCCGCAGTTCCAGTAATCCTTCAAGCGCCAAGATTGTGATCTGCGCGTCGCAATTTGGAGAAATAACCAAAATACGTGCGCCCGCTTCAATCAGAGTAGTAACACGGCGCGCGGCAACGCTTCCTGCTCCAACAACTACAACGCGCTTACCTGCAAGGTTTAGCGAGATTGGATAGCTGCTCATGTGTGCAGACCACATTCGTTTTTGTCTTTACCTGCCCAACGGCCTGAACGAGGATCTGATCCAGCATCGACGCGAGCTGTGCAAGGAGCGCACCCAATTGATGGGTAGCCCTGATACATCAGTGGATTTACTGGAACATCGTTTTCCATGGTGTAGCGAAGGAGATCTTCATCTGTCCAATTAAGCAAAGGAGAGATCTTCAATACGCCACGCTTCTCGTCGTATTCAACAACGGGAACATCATCACGATGGGGCGCAGCGGCAACACGAAGCCCGGTGATCCATGCCTCATAGCCAACGAGAGATTCTTCCATTGGAACGACCTTGCGAAGTTTGCAGCAAAGGTCTGGGTCTCGATCCCAAAGATTTGGTCCATAGAGGTCATCTTGTTCTTGCACACTCATCACTGGCGTGATGCTCAACAGGTTGATGTTGGTGCGGGCAACGAGATCGTCGCGAGTTTCAAGGGTTTCGGGAAAGTGATAACCGGTGTCGAGGAAAACAACTGGAATCTCTGGTGCGACGGAGGCGATCATGTGCGAGATAGTTGTATTTGCCATGGCCTGAGTCGCAACGACTCGCCCTGCAAAGGAATCAGCTGCCCAACGAATAACTTCTGCTGCATCCGCGCCCTGCAAACCCGCTGTTGCATAACGTGCAACAGCTTGCAGAACTCGGGCATCGCTTCGTTGGGCAAGGCTCATCGGATTGCCTCGTCGTCTGCCCGCAGTGCCCATGCACTGAATGGTTCTTCGCCGTCACGCTCAGCAACAAAACGGTTAAATACGCGTTCGACGTAATCAGGCAAGTCATCGGCAGGCAGGCGCAAACCTTTGACGGTGCGACCAAAGCCTGAGTCTTGACCAAGACGACCGCCGAGGTGAATTTGGAATCCTTCTACGTCGTTTCCATCAGCATCAAGTGCACGAATGCCCTTAAGTCCGATGTCTGCAACCTGAATTCGCGCGCACGAGTTCGGGCAACCGTTGACGTGTACTGCCAAAGGAATGGCATTAGCCGGTAGACGAGTTTCGAGTTCGGCTACGAGCGCTGTTGCGCGATCCTTTGTATTCGTCATTGCCAGCTTGCAGAACTCAACGCCAGTGCAAGCCATAGTGCCGCGGCGGAACTCTGATGGGTAGACCTCAAGGCCGATCTTTGACAGCCCAGCAGCTAGAGCGTCCACCTGGTCAGTAGCAACGTTAATGACGACGATCTTTTGATCCGCAGTGAGATTCACGCGGTCTGATCCTGCGGCCTCGGCAAGATCAGCAAGGGCCAGCAGGCGTTGACCGGAAAGGCGTCCCACAGTCGGTGCGGCACCCACGTAGTTTTGGCCATCCTTTTGTGGGAAGACACCAACGTGATCACGCTGAACAGTTGGGGTAGGGGCAGGACCGTCGATCAACTTGTGACCTAGGTATTCATCTTCGAGAACTTCGCGGAACTTTTCGGCTCCCCAGTCCGACACAAGGAACTTCAAGCGCGCTTTCGTGCGAAGGCGGCGGTAGCCATAGTCGCGGAAGATGCTGACAACGCCGTGCCAGACGTCAGGAATTTCAGCAAGCGGAACCCACGCTCCAAGGCGCACTGCAAGGTGTGGATTAGTTGAAAGTCCGCCGCCGACCCAAAGGTCAAAACCAGGACCATGCTCTGGGTGCACAACGCCAACGAACGAGATGTCGTTGATCTCGTGTGCAACATCCAGACGAGGAGATCCGCTGATTGCTGATTTGAATTTGCGAGGCAGGTTTGCCAGTTCTGGATCAAGAAGGAAGCGATCCAAGATTTCTCTGATCGCAGGGGTGCCATCGATAATTTCGTCAACAGCAACACCTGCAACGGGTGAACCCAAAATAACTCGAGGAACGTCACCGCAGGCCTGCGCGCTGGAAAGTCCGACAGCCTCAAGGCGACGCCAGATCTCAGGGACGTCTTCAATACGGATCCAGTGCAATTGAATATTTTGACGGTCCGTGACGTCTGCAGTGTCTTGGGCAAACTCAATGGAGATGTTCGCGATCGTGCGCAGTTGCTCAAGGGAAAGGCTGCCACCATCAGAGCGAACGCGCATCAAAAAATTAGAATCTTCAAGCTCTTCAGGCTCAAGTTGCGCGGTGCGTCCACCATCGATACCTGGCTTGCGTTGGGTGTAAAGACCCCACCAGCGCAGGCGACCACGCAGGTCATCCCCGGGTATTGAGTCGAAGCCCTGCTTCGCATAAATCGTTTCCACTCGCTCACGAACGGCAAGGCCTTCGCCTTCTCGCTTCATGATCTCATTGGCATTGAGCGGCGCATCGCCGTCAATTGCCCACTGGCCATGGGACTTAGCCGGGCGAGCAGAGCCGGTGGTGGTAGTCATTGCGATCCTTTGCAGAGGCGATATTTATGGGCAAGCGAACCTGACAGTAATTCGGGTGATCTTGGACTGTCTACGGCAAACCCGACACTTGCGAACCCTTTGCATAAGTAGGCGTGAGTTCTGGCTCAAGAACCCATCCAGCACTTAATAAACGGCATAAAAAAGGTGCTGGGGTGATTCACCTGAATCACCCCAGCACCTTCACAGGCGCAATTAACGTTTGAGGTGTCCTAGGGCTAGGCCATTGCTGTTGAGAGCAAAATTCCAATTCTCATTCGCATGCATCCAGCTAAAACTGTCTCTAGGTGGGATCAACAGACTTGGTGGAACGACAGTGCCTGAAGGGAAGGAAGCAGTCACTGCGGTTTGATAGTCAGTCTTAGCCTTAGCGAGCGAGGCTTGCGCTGTGCTCTTGACAGCGGTTGTCTTTGTCTGGGCTGACGCCTTAGCTGCTGTTGCTGCCGATTGATATGCGGTTTGCGCAGTAGTCAAGGCAGCGGCGGCGGCTGTTGTGTCTGTCTTAGTGTCTTTGGCAAAGTCGTAAGCGTCTTGTGCAATTACCACGTTAAGTCGTGGCGTGCTGATCGCAGCAAGGAGATCATTTTGAATTGTCATGAGTGATGAACGCCAGGCTTGGTGTGCTGCTGATGCGGCTGTCAGATAATTCTTTCGAGCCAAGGTGATCGCGTTGGCCTGCGTTTGAGTGAGCGTCACTTTCAAAGATGCTATCGATGAACTATTGGATGAATTCTGCGACGATTGGTTGCCTTGTCCCTTGTCGTTGTCTGCTGATGCTGACGAAACAACCAGTGGCACCGAAACTGCAATAGCCAAGCCGGCAGTGGCTGCAGCGATGCGATTGATTTTCTTCATGGCTCCTTCTTTCTGTTTGCTTTCTGATTGCAGTCTGCTTCGGCGTGACCTCATGAGACACCATGATTTGGTTAAGGGAAAGTAAATGACTAGTCATTACTTGTTGATGATCGGGGTAAATGACCGATTCACATGAATTTCACAGATTCAAGACTTCGTAGTCCATGCTTAAGTCATGGCAGTGAAGAAGGTTTCTTCGAACGGTGGGTTCTTTCCTGCT
This sequence comes from Candidatus Nanopelagicales bacterium, assembly GCA_044240165.1. Lineage (GTDB taxonomy): Bacteria > Actinomycetota > Actinomycetes > S36-B12 > S36-B12 > UBA11398. The sequence continues at coordinate 4,803 of JBIIAA010000020.1, read as the reverse complement.
GTCGTTGGAAAAAACCTTGCCGGTCAACCCTTTCAGTTGCCAGTCGAACTTCCTTCGAGTTGCACGATTGCAGTAGTTGCATTCCGTCAACGACAGCAAAGTGAAGTAGATGAGTGGATTGCGGCACTGGCTAAACGCGGAATATGTGATTCACCAAGCGATCAAAAAGATGACGAACCAGTGATTATCGAGATCCCGGTTTTGCCGTCTAAATATGCGATGGTCCGCGGTTTTATTGACGGCGGTATGGCTTCGAGCATCAAAGTGCCACGTATCTTGGCTCGCACCATCACCGTTTACGGAAATGTCAATCAATTCCGTCAGGCGCTTGAGTTACCTACGCTTGAAGAGGTCTCAGTTATCTGTGTTAATCGTTCCGGAGAGATCTTTTGGAAATACACAGGAATCGTGACCGATAAAGCTTGCGAAAGTTTGCAGGTTGTTTTAAGAGACGCGCTAGATAATTAGCGTCAGCGCGAGTGCCCGATAATTACGGCCCGTAGTTGAGGGGCAGTTACCGAGGCACATCGTGCTTTCCGGTCGAGATTGTTAGGTGGGCCCACTCGGTTTCACCTGCACTCCCGTGCACATGCTCTTCCCCGGCAGGGCAGATCACTACGTCACCCACTGTTGTTTCGATGCGCTCGCCAGCGGCAGTTTCGACAAACCCGCTACCCGCTACCGTGACAATTACTTGGCCTTTGAGGTGGATATGAGTTGGCGTTTGGGCCCCAGCATCCACGCGAACGAATCCAACATCGAGTTCATCGTTTGTTGCCGGACCTTGAAGCCAAGTCAAGGAGAGTCCGGCAGCTCCCTGAGTGGTGTTTCCCTCTGCTGTGTAAAGGTCATCCTTGCGCACGATTCTCATGCCCACATCTAAGTCCCAGAACAACCTTCGCGTCTAAGGGATTGAAAAAGAATGCAGCGAGGTGGGCTTTACCTGATCACGTCAGTGGTCAGAGTCCTTGGGGAAACTGGATCAGTTATGCGGTTGGTCGACCCAATGCGCGATACGTAAAGCCCGCAGCACGCCAGGCCTGTGGATCAAGGATGTTGCGCCCATCGATCACATGGTGAGTGTTGACTACCTTGGCGACTTCGGCTGGATCAAGTTCACGGTATTCGTTCCATTCAGTGCCATGAATGATGAGGTCGGCGCCTTCAAGTGCTTTCATCACGTCTTGCTCGTAATTCATGTTTGGGTAAACGCGAGCTGCATTTTCCAGCGCCTTGGGATCATGAATTTTGACCTTGGCGCCGGCGTTACTGATTGCTACTGCGACATCCAAAGATGGTGAGTCGCGCACGTCGTCACTGTTGGGCTTAAAGGCTGCGCCCAGCACTGTCACTGATTTACCGAGAAATTCACCATCGAGGATCTTGCGAGCTAAATCAACTGTGTGTGATCGGCGTCGAAGGTTGATTTGATCGACTTCACGCAAGAACATCAAGGCTTCGTCTGCACCAAGTTCGCCAGCGCGAGCCATGAATGCTCGGATGTCCTTAGGAAGGCAGCCACCACCGAAGCCAAGCCCAGCAGAAAGGAAGCGATTACCAATGCGGGGGTCATAGCCAATTGCTTCGGCCAGTTGGGAGACATCGGCGCCTGCGGCTTCACAAACTTCGGCCATCGCATTGATGAACGAGATTTTTGTGGCTAAGAATGAGTTAGCGGCAACCTTGACTAACTCTGCCGTGGGGAAGTCAGTTACCAAGAATGGTGTGTTGATTTCAAGCAGTGGTGCGTAGACCTCACGCAGGATGTCTTCAGCCCGTTGGCTGCGTACGCCAACGACTAAGCGATCTGGGCGCAGGGTGTCTTCAACAGCGAAACCTTCGCGCAGGAACTCTGGGTTCCAAGCGACTTCGACTCCTGCGACTGCTGTGGTTTTCAGCTGCTCTGAAATCTCGTGTGCAGTGCCCACCGGAACCGTGGATTTTCCGACCACGAGGTCGGTTGGTTTGAGATAGGGAGCTAGGGCAGCTATTGAGCCAAAGACCTGTGTCATGTCTGCGCGCTGGGCTCCAGCAAGCTGGGGAGTGCCAACACAGATGAAATGGACATCAGCAAACTCGGCAGCCTCCTGGATCGAGGTGGAAAAGCGCAGCCTGCCGGCCTTGATATTTCGGTCCAGTACCTCGTCGAGCCCTGGCTCGTAGAAGGGCACGTGCCCACCCTGCAGGATCGCAACCTTGTTGGGATCCACGTCAATCCCGATGACCTCAAAGCCCAGTTCTGCCATACAGGCCGCATGGGTAGCACCGAGGTAGCCGGTGCCGATAACAGAGAGTCTCAGAGTCATTCCGCAAGGCTATCGGCGAAGGAGTCACCCCGCCGTCTACGCTGGCCACTGTGAGCAATTCCCAAGAAGCCTTCCGAGATCAAAGCCGCAAAATCAAGAGGGGACCGATTCCAGGACTTCCTGAGGGAATTCTCCTGAAAATCAAACCAAATTCTTGGCTAATCAAGGGTCCAGACGTAGCGGCGCTGGCCCACCTCGCCGTGAAAATTGTCGGCGGTCCCGAGATCACCCGTGTCGATGTGCGTCTGAAGTCATGGAATCCACCCAAGGGCTGGACTGGCGCTCCAAAAATGTCAGGAATTAAATCACTGTGGATTCATGGTCATGGTGACGGCATTTTGCTGGAGCTCGTAGCCAATGAGCCAACAGACCCAGGCGTGCTCGTTGCTGCCGCACTCAGGGTGCTGCAGCCGATGGTCAGTTTGAGTTATGGCTCGATGTTCACATTTGGCCCGGGACTGCCGATGAGTGCTGCATCGCTCGTCGCTGATCTCCATGATGTGGTGCTGCCGACAGACAAGGCTCATGTTCACTTGCGTCGCGCTGACACGCTCATAACATCATCCGAAGTTTCGTTGGACTCAATTGAGCGTTCGCGCACTGTTGTCATCGACGAAGACAATCCAGCATGGGTTGTTGACGGTGTTGACCATGAAGTTTTCGTTAATCCGCTCGTGCATTGCCCTATCGGTCGACTTTCAACTGGCCCTTGGAATGTAGGGATTGTCTCTGTTCAGGCAGGTGCGTTAGTCATCGAAGGTGCGGGTGTTCACCTCACCACCGAAATCGATCTTTCGCTCAGTGATGTCGCTGAGATTAAGGCAATTGGCGGCTTGCAAACTCATCTCGAATTGCCTGCACGTTGGCGCGCACAACTTGAGGCTTGCGGAATCATCGTTGGTTCAGACAATTTCCCAACCGATGATTTTGAATGGCAAGTCCAGTCTGTGCACGCTCGCCGGCATGCTCTTCGCGCGTACTCACCTGCAGCTGCCTTGAATGCATGGCCAACGGTCACCGTTGTGCTGGCGACTCATCGTGAACGTTTCATTGATCATGCCGTGCAGCAACTTGCTCGGTTGGCATACCCAAATTTGCAGATTGTCATTGGCCTACATGGCGTTGAAGTCGATCGCTCACGCTTCGATGCAATCGCTCATGATCTCAAAATTGTGAATATTTCGAGTGACGTGCCTTTCGGTGCTGCGCTGCAGCGGTTGAGCGAAATAGCTGATGGTCAACTGATTACGAAGATGGATGACGACGACCACTACGGCACAGAGCATGTCTGGGATCTCGTGCTTGCACGAATGTATTCCGGAGCTACGTTGGTAGGTAAGGCGCTTGACTGGATCTATGTTGAATCAGCGAACACCACAGCGTTTCGCCCAGAGTATCCGGCTGAAACATATGCACCTTTCGTGGCCGGCGGAACCTTGTTAATTTCACGTGCTGATCTGGATGACCTCGGAGGCTGGCGACCTGTTGCAAAGTCGGTTGATCGTGGGCTTATCGAGAGAGTGCAAGCCACAGGTGGCTCGATCTACCGAACTCACGGACTCGGTTACCTGTATGAGCGCCGCGGTGAAGGTCACACGGCGACACCAAATGAAGAGCACTTCCTAACGAAAACGGCGAAGACTTTCGAAGGGCGAATTCAACACGAAGTGTTTGGGACGCGTGCATGACCCAAGCACGACTGCCTACGCTGCCTCGCGTCAGTGTGATCATGCCTGTGCTCAATGAAGAGCGGCACCTTGAAGCAGCAGTCGACCAGATATTGCGTCAGGATTATCAGGGTGAACTTGAAATCGTGATGGCTGTGGGTCCTTCAAAAGATCGGACGCAAGAAGTAGCCGATGCACTATCGGAAAAGTACCCAAATGTTGTTGTTGTTGCTAATCCAACGGGCAAGACTCCAGCAGCGCTAAACGCTGCTATTGCGCACGCAACAGGTGATGTAGTGGTTCGTGTCGATGGTCATGCGCTGATTCCAGCGGATTACGTAACGTGTGGAGTGTCGACGCTACGTGAAACGGGCGCCGACAATGTCGGTGGGATCATGGCGGCACATGGCACAACGCCATTTGAAGAAGCAGTGGCCCGTGCGATGACTTCGAAATTCGGTGTGGGCGGGGCAGCCTTTCATGTTGGCGGGCAAGCCGGTCCGGCATTGACTGTGTATTTGGGTTGTTTTAGAGCCGATGCATTGGCCAGAGTTCATGGCTATGACGAATCCATGGAACGTGCGCAAGATTGGGAAATGAATCTACGAATTCGCCAAACTGGTGGCACCGTGTGGTTCACCCCAACAATGCAGGTTGAGTACCGGCCACGGTCAACGGTAGGGGCGCTTGCTCGTCAGTATCACGACTACGGCCGTTGGCGCCGTGAAGTTGCTCGACGTCACCCAGACACACTGTCGTTGCGATACCTCGCTGCACCATTGGCGGTGGTGCTTGTTGCCGTGGGTGCGATCGCTGGCGGAATTGGTCTT
>JBIIAA010000019.1:0-21299 GCA_044240165.1 Candidatus Nanopelagicales bacterium | reverse complement strand
GTTATTGATTTACCAATTGAATTCTTAGTACGCAGTATTGGGTATCGCGGAACCGGTCTGCCTGGCGTGCCATTTGATGATGCTTCAGGCACCGTGGTGCAAAACTTGGGACGCATCGAACCTGGCTTATATGCAGCAGGGTGGATCAAGCGTGGACCATCAGGAATTATTGGCACCAATAAAAAAGATGCAGCTGAAACAGTCGCATCGTTACTCTCAGATGCTGATTCAGGTTCGCTATCTCTTGGTGACGGCAGTATCGATGAACTTCTTGCCGCGCGCAATATCGAAACAGTGTCCATCAATGGTTGGCGGGCTATCGACCGCGCTGAACGAACGCTTGGTGCCGGATTTGGTATTGAACGAATGACGATCAGCGATCATTCTTCGATGATAGAAATTTCAACTCTGGGCTAGCGGTGCCAGTCTGCTGTCTGATGCAGTTCGCGCACACTCCACGCATAAATGGATTCAGCAGCCTTGCCACAAGACTCAGCGCGCTGTCCCGGCAGCTGTGAACGTTGCACATGAACTCGCCAGGTGCGCCCGTCAGTGTGTCGCACTTCAGTTTCCATGCGGTCGTCAAGGAAAACGATGCTTGTTGGCGCAGGCACAGCTCGGTCATTAACAACCCGTAACACATCTATGGCATCAGCTTCTTTGATGTCATAAACATTGCGCACAGCAATTCCAGCTACCTGCAATGGTGCAGGGAACGCACTACGTCCTCGAAAACCATTCAAATACACGAGGCCGGCACCAGCGGCTGTGCGCATTTCGATTGTCTCTGCACCAGACAAACGCCCGTGAACAGAACCTGACGGCAGCGACAAAATAGTGGGAGCGAATCGATGTCCGCCAAGATGGCTGACTTCCCACACCAATGTGCGTTCTTCAAGTGGCACTGATGCCAGAAGTTCGTCATAGATAGGTCGTCCAACTACGGCGCAACACGCATCTCGCGAACCATGGGTGCAGACAAACGTTAATTGTCGGCGTTGGATGTGACCGATTGGAGGCAGGTTTCCTTGGGCAATAGCCTCAAAGTCCCAGGTTAATAACGTGGTGAGATCTTCGACGATTCCATGCCGCATGCCACGATGACCAGGAGCGGTGTGTGCAATCCAGACGTTGTGACCCTTTGCCTGATCGCGCTCAAGGCGATCAGGGTGTCGTGCCAACACTATTTTTACCTGAGTGCCATTGGTGAGGCCAAGAAGTTGTTCGCCCAATTCGCGCGGTAGATGACTGTCTAGAAGCGCCTCTCTACCCCAAGGACCTGGTTGTTCAATGATCACGTAACAACCCACAACTGGCGCGGTGCCAGCCAACGGTTCATCGGCTTGGATGGATTGCAGCGTGCAGGCCTGACTCATAGTTGCCCTCCAAGAGCGGCAATCGGCAGGCTTCCAGGCGTGCCGGTTGCGTCACGTTTTGCTAAGGATTGCGGAAGATCAATAGGCACTCCGGCAGCACTTGCTGCTCTGGCTGGCCCCGGGCCAACCCAGCCAAGAGTCAAGGTGTCTTCACCCGACCTAAATTTGTGGCTACGCACCCCACCTGTGCCGCGACCCTTTGCCGGAATTTCTTCAAAGTCGCTGACCTTGATGGTTCCCGCATCAGTGCCAGGTAAGGCAGCTAATGATCCAGCCACGGTTACAACGACTGCATCCCGATTGCGATCGACTCCGAATCCGGCGATAGCCAAGGCGCCCTGATTGAGCTTGATTCCAGCCATGCCTCCGGCAGCGCGACCGGTTGGTCTCACTGAGGTTGCCGGGAATCGGATCACTTGGGCGTCATTGGTAACAATGGCGATGTCATAGTTTTCTGCCATTTGATCATCAAGGCGCATAGCCCCAACCACATCGTCACCCTCATCAAGGCGGATAACTTCCCAGAACGGCTTGGCAAGAACATCCGCAACCACACGTTTAACTTTTCCTTGAGCAGTGACAAGCAGCAAGCCACCTGTTTCATCCAAAGTAGTGAGAGCAATTGCTTGCTCGCCACTTGGAAGGTCTAGGAAAGCACTGACAGGAGCACCTGCGCTCAGTGCGGGAACACCATGCACTGGCGGCATATTGGGTAGTTCTAACACTGATAGGCGTAATACTCTGCCTGCCGTTGTGACAATACCTATCTCACCACGAGTGGATGCGACACAGGCACTGATGATCACATCATGTTGAGCACGTTGGCTTGCATCAATATCTGATGTCGCGATTGGCTCTGTGCGCGCGAGAAGTCCAGTGCTTGACAGCAACACCACGCACGGCTCGTCATCGACTTCAAGTGGCATTGCGGAAGTAACCGGCATCGATGCTGATTCCATGAGCAAAGTTCGCCGGGGTGTGCCGTGTTCTTTCGCGACGGCCTGTAACTCATCAGAAACCAAGGCACGCAACATATTTTCGTCGTCCAAAATCTTGTTGAGTTCGTCGATCACACCACGTAACGTCTCTGCTTCAGTTTCAAGTTCAATGAGAGAGAATTTTGTAAGGCGCCTCAGTGGCATATCTAGAATGTAATTCGTTTGATCGATACTGAGATCGAAGACTTGCATCAGCCGATCACGAGCCCCAGCTGCATCATCTGATTCGCGGATCAGTTGGATGACCTCGTCGATATCAACAATCGCGATCAGCAATCCGGCAACGAGATGCAATCGCTCTTGCGCGCGCTTACGTCGATAAATGCTGCGGCGACGAACGACATCAATGCGGTGATCGAGGAAGACCTGCAGTAACTCAATAATGCCAAGAGTGCGCGGCTGACCCTCGACCAGAGCAACGGCGTTGACGCTCACTTGATCTTCCATCGGTGTCAGTTTGAATAGTTGTTCCAGGACGGCGTCGGGATTGAAGCCATTCTTAATCTCGATCACCAAGTTAAGGCCGGACTCTCCGTCTGTGAGGTCTGCAACGTCTGCAATACCCAACAGTTTCTTCGACTGAACGAGATCCTTCATTCGTTCAATAACGCGTTCCGGGCCGATGTTCAAAGGAAGCTCAGTGACCACGATGCCTTGACGGCGCGGACTCACCTGTTCGAATCTGGTGCGAGCGCGGACCTTAAAGCTGCCTCGGCCGGTGGCGTAGGCGTCACGTACTCCGTCGAGCCCAACGATGACACCGCCTCCAGGAAGATCTGGTCCCGGGATGAAACGCATGATTTCGTCAAGGGAAGCCGCAGGATGATCCAGTAAATAGCGCGCGGCGCCGATGACTTCAATGAGATTGTGTGGCACAAGGTTGGTAGCCATACCCACGGCAATTCCTGATGCGCCGTTCACTAAAAGATTCGGTAGTGCCGCGGGCAAAACGACCGGCTCAGTTTCACGACCGTCGTAGTTTTGGATGAAGTCAACTGTTTCTTCATCGATCGTTGCAGTCATCGACATAGCGGCTGTGGCCAAACGTGCTTCGGTATATCGCATAGCAGCCGGACCATCATCGGGTGAACCGAAGTTGCCATGCCCATCAATCATGGGCAGGCGAAGCGAAAATGGTTGTGCCATCCGCACGAGGGCGTCATAAATAGCGGAATCACCATGAGGGTGGAGTCGGCCCATGACCTCGCCGACCACGCGTGCGCTTTTGACATGCCCTCGCTCGGGGCGAAGACCCATCTGCCCCATTTGGAACAGGATTCTTCGCTGAACTGGCTTGAGACCATCTCGGGCATCTGGAAGGGCGCGTGAATAGATGACTGAGTAGGCATATTCCAAAAAGGACGCCTGCATTTCCGAGGAGACGTCGACATCGATGATGCGACCGTCCCCTGACGGAGGAGTGCTGCGAGACGAACGACGTGCCATGAAATTGCCCTTTCGAAGCTGACATACGACGTTATCGGGTCAACACCGGTCGGGCACGAATGCAGCCGGCGAGTCGGATGTGAGGTGCGCTGGGCATCAAAGACCCCCAAGAGGTAAGAATGTGATCTATGGCTAGCGCGGATTACCCGATCGAATGGGAAGCAGACGTCGTGCTCACGAATGGACGCCCAGTCCATGTGCGGCCCATCGTTCCTGCAGATGCTGACCGGCTCCAAGAATTTCACCAGAGTTTGTCTCCCGAAACGATCTATTTCCGATTTTTCACCTCAAAGCCAGAACTTTCAGCGCGCGAGCTCGAACGCTTCACCACTGTGGATCATCAGGATCGGGTGGCGCTGGTGGCCTTGGTCAATGATGAGATCGTCGGGGTGGGTCGTTATGACCGCATTAATGAAACCGATGCAGAGATAGCTTTCAACATTCGCGATGAGTACCAAGGGCGAGGTCTGGGCTCGGTTTTCCTGGAGCATCTGGCCGCAGCAGCCCGAGACCGAGGCATCATTCGATTTGTCGCCGAAGTGCTCCCTGAAAATCGCCGAATGATCAATACGTTCAAAGAAGCTGGCTACACGGTTGCTCAACGTTATGAAGATGACGTCTTATCGATAAGTTTCGCAGTCGCCTCGACCGAACAAAGCCGTGCAGTGACTCTTGCGCGTGAGCATCGGGCGGAAGCCCGGAGTGTGCAAATCCTCATGACCCCGAAATCGATAGCAGTGATTGGTGCATCCGATAAGCCCGGAAACGTTGGTCGAATAATTGTGGCCAATTTGCTGGCTAGTGGATTCGCCGGAGAAATCATTCCAGTGCACCCAACAGCACAGTCAGTTCTTGGTATTGCCTGTGTGCCAAACCTCGACAATCACACATCGATTGACCTAGCTGTCGTGGCCGTTCCAGTTGATGCAGTGATGCACGTCGTTCCAGAGATCGCACACGCAGGAATTAGCGGGTTAATTGTGTTGAGTCGCGGCTTCGGTGATGCGGGGCCAGAAGGCCAGCAACTGCAGGCACAGTTATTGGAGTTTTGTCGGACACATGGGATTCGACTCGTGGGACCCAATGCACTGGGGTTGATTAATACTGACCCTGCAATCAGTGCCAATGCATCTCTGGCCGCATCGATGCCTCACTCGGGATCAATAGGTTTCTTCTCGCAGTCAGGTGCCTTCGGTGGCTCAATTTTAGGTCGACTCAATCGCAGGGGACTAGGGGTGAGTTCTTTCGTCTCGGCAGGTAATCGAGCAGATGTGTCAGGCAACGATTTCTTGCAGTATTGGGAGTCAGATCAACGGACTAAGGCGATTCTGTTATATATCGAGAGTTTCGGTAATCCAAGAAAATTCGCTCGGCTAGTGCGAAGAATCGCTGCAGCTAAACCAGTACTCATGGTTCGCGTTGGTGGTGCTGGGCTGAACTTGCCATCGGGACACCGAGCCGAGCGGACTTTCCTGAGTGAACAAGCAGTGGAAGATATTTTGCAGGCCGCGGGCCCGATCATTTTGGACTCCATTGATGACATGCTCAATCTTGCGGGCGTCATCGACAGTCAACCATTGCCAAGCGACGCCGGGATAGCCATCGTCGGCAACAGCGAGGCACTTATGGTGCTGGCTGGAAATGCGGCTCACCGCACCGGGTGCGAAATTTCAGCTGGTCCAATCATTTTGCCAACCGCACAAGATCCTGAAGATTATCGAAATGCAGTGCGAAGGGTCCTAGCCGAAGATGTGGTTGGTGCGCTGCTCCTGATTCACAGCCCTGGAACGGGTGGTAGTCCAGACGACCTGATTCGGATGATGCTGCTTGAAGAAGGTCACGATGCAGCGAAACCCGTGGTTGCAGTGATGCAGGGTTCAGTCGATGGCTTTCGCGTTATTGATGGAATACCCACATTTCTGGATGTCGAAGATGCGCTCTCGGCCCTGAGTCGTCTCCAAAACTTTGATCGTTGGCGGTCAACCCAAGCGATCGGTCCTGAGCCACCTGAAGGTGTCGATCTCGAAACGATTACATCAGTGGTTTCACAGGTGCTAGCCAGAAATGAAACGCATCTATCCGATCGCGAAGCGCGGGTACTAATTTCGGCCTTAGGTGTCCAATTGCACGAGGTTCCGGCCGCTGGGCTCGTTGGTCGAGGATGCACGCTCACCCTGTTTATTGATCCGCAGTTCGGATCGGTGTGCGGATTCGGTGTTGCTGATCCAATGGCTGCGGTACTTAACGACGTGGTCTATCGACTGGCCCCTATGCATCCCAACCACACCCTGGACGCAGTGGATTCGGTGCGAGCCTTTCCGCTTGTGGGCGGCGCCCAATTGGCGAAATCGTATGCACAGGTGTTGCATCGGCTGAGTTGGCTGCATGAATTCGCCCCCGAGATTGCCTTGGTGAGTCTCGCGGATCTGAGGTACATAGGGGACCAGTGCACGGCTTCGGTCTCCATCACAGTGAAAGCCAATCCACAAGTATTCGACCCACGTGTGCGTCGCATGGCAGGATGAGCACGTGGCCGACCTAGATGTGTCTTTGAGATCCGATATTCAACGAAGCGGCTATTACCCGGATTTAGTAGCGGACGCTCTGGAAACGGCCCTGGCGGGGGAAAATCTGCAGGCGTATCTCGTTCATCACGAAGCAACCTTTGACCACGACGAATTACGTCGGCATGTCACTGTGCTCGCTTTGACCTCAACTCGCCTCATCGTTGGACACACCGATGAGCACCCAGCAGATGAACTACATCCTGTCTCGTTCGCCACAGCGTCAACCGAGGCTGTTCGGCTTGAGCGGGTTGATTCGGTGGTCGTCACCCGCGTCGTAACTGAGCCGGCATCGCACCAATTGGGCGGCAGCGCCGCCGAAGTGGTGTTGACCATTGGCTGGGGTGCAGTTTCACGAATTGAACTCGAACCAGCTTCGTGTGGAGATCCCGCGTGCGATGCCGATCACGGTTACACCGGGACCACAAGCAACGACGATCTCTCTGTTCGGGTATCGCAGGTTGCAGATGGAGCTGAAGTGGTAGATCAGGCGCTGGCTTTTGCGGCGTCACTGTCGCAGGCGACAGCATCCCGATTGCGGTAATGATTAGCGATCTCCCGCGTGCGCCAGCAGATTTATCCATTGCCGATATCGTGCCGTCCAGCGCCGCGGCGCTCGGGATGCTCGGCGCTGCTGATCGCATCGGATTAGGTTCCCCCAAGCACATTGTGTGTGCGCTTATTGATGGCTTAGGTAGTACACAACTCGCGGACTTTGCTCAGTACGCTCCTGTGTTGGCCTCGCTGACCGGACCTCGGGCGGCGACCATCGTGCCATCAACAACGCCTGTGGCCTTGGGCTCATTTGGCACAGGTGAAATGCCAGGCAGCCACGGACTTGTTGGCGCATCATTTTGGGTTCCTGAATTTGAAGGCATCCTTGTTCCGTTGCATTGGTCAACCGACATGCCGGCAGTTGCTGTTCAGCCCGAACCCACGATGTTTGAACGAATGAGCGAAGCAGGGATTCGCGTCACAACTGTGGCACCTGAGGCCTATCGCGAAAGCGGACTGACTCGCGCAGTATTGCGCGGCGGTAACTATTTCGGCGCAGAAGACATCAAACAGCGCGTCGCTGGAGTTCTTTCATCCACAAGTGCAACGTCAAGTTTCACGTATGTGTATTGGGCCGAGCTTGATCGTGTCGGACATGAATTTGGAGTCGGGAGTGCCAAATGGATCGCGGCCTTGTCTCGAGTTGATCAATTGATTGATGAATTGCGAAATGCGCTACCAGCGTCCTGCACGCTAATCATCACTGCAGACCATGGAATGGTGAATTGCGATGTCAAAATTTCAGTGGACACACATCCCGACTTCACGACGGGTGTTCGCCAGTTGGCTGGTGAGCCACGCGCTCGACATATCTATACAGAAGATGGTCAAGCCGCCCAGGTTGCACATAGGTGGCGTGCCGCATTGGGAGATCAAGCCCGGGTAATTGAACGCGACGAACTGCTTGCAAGTGGACTCTTGGGTCGCGTGGTTGACGATTTAGTCGATCGAATTGGTGATGTAGTCGTCTTGGCCAAAAGCTCGGTCGCCTTAACCTCGTTGGTAGATAAACGAGTGTCATCTCTGACTGGGCAACACGGATCATTTAGCGCAGACGAGTGGGAAATTCCTTGCTTAGTTGAGACAACGAATAACTAGGCGTCGTCATTCTTGCTGGTACCAAACAGAATTTCGTCCCAGGTCGGAATACTTGCGCGTCGTCCCTTAGCTTTTGCAGGCTTCTTAACAACCGGTTTCATCGGTGTCTCAGTCGGCATCGGCAACATCAAAGTGTTGTTGGCATCTTCGAAGATTTCTAAGATTTCGACTTCAACCACTGCTGCGATCTCGTCTTCGGTGTCTATTGCCAGTGCCGGAACAGCCATGAGGCGTGGACGAGCATCCTCAAGAACTTCAATCTCAGCTTCGGCAACGAGCACAGCGATAGGAGTATCTGTAATGAAGTCCATGTCGCCCTCAGGTTCAACGCCCATTAACCGGCGTGCGACATCATCAAGTGGATGTAAATTTCGTCCGGTGTGGTCGTACGTCCAGACAGCCTTGGTCCCGTGCTTCCAGCCTGGCAACAGCGCTGTGACGATCCATTTGCCGTCTTGGCGGCGGTATGAGTCCCAAGCGATCGAATCAGCGGAGTACCCCGTCGGTGCAACTACTGCTGCGACCGAATCGGAAAAAGAAACAGGCGAACCCGTGCGTCGCAATTCGGTAGTGAGCGCAGCAGTCACGATGAACTCACGTTCACCAAGCGGTGGCCCGGCGTAACGGATCACTCTGTCCAGCGGCCAACCAGTCTCAGCGGCTACTTCTGCAGGATCAGCTCCCGCTCGAACGCGAGACTGAATCTCCCTGGGGTTGAGCGGTTCCAAGGTGGTCTCCTTTCTCGCGGTACTGAAGTACCCAACATAGTGCCTCAGCTGGTATGGAGTGAAGGACTATGGCGAGGTGTCGCGCGCAATGCAAAAAGAGCGGCGGTGAAAGCACCAGCGGCTGGCAAGATATAGCTTGCAGAGGTACCAATTGAATCGATCACCACTCCGGAAACGGCCGTGCCGGCCGCATAACCCAAAATCATTCCTGAGTTTGTCCAGGTGAGTGCTTCAGTCAACATATTTGCAGGAATGAGTCGCTCAGTTAACGAATACGTCGTGATCAGCCCTGGGGCTAGGGCGGCGCCGGCCAACATCGTGCTGATAAATAGTGCAGGAATTGATCTAGCGAATACCGCCGGGATAAGAGCCAAGCAGGCAATGGTGGTGCAGACAACCAATTGGCGCTGCAGTGTGGAATTCCAAGCCCGATGCCCAAACCACAACCCGCCAATAGCCGAGCATCCGGCCCAAACAGCCAAAATGAAGCCAGTCATTTCTGGTTTCCCAGCCTCATTAGCAAAAGCAACCGTCGTGACTTCATAACTGCCAAATAGCCAACCGAAACAGGCTCCAATCACTGGCATTCGCCACATACCGGCATGACTAAAAATATTTGCCTTAGGTAGATCAGACTTATGAATAGGTGGTTCGGTCTTTCGCTGAAGAGCAAGCAGAATCGAGCCCGTCAGCATGAACACAATCGAAATGACTATCGGGAATTCCAGACCGATCTGTACGGTCATTACGACAGTGAAAATTGGACCTACGATGAAAATCAATTCATCAATAATGCTTTCCCACGCGAAAGCCGTGCGCTTTTTTTCTGGAGCATGAGCTAAGACGTAAACCCACCGTGAGCGGACAACAGCTCCTAGGGCTGGTTGGCTAATCCCAGCCAGCGCAATGCCAAAGATTTGGAAGGCCAGACTTTCTTTGCTGTACAAAAATATGACGAGACCAACACTGTTCAAACAAGCAAGCAATGGCAGCGTTACTCGTTGACCGCGTTTGTCGATTATGCGGCTTGTAAAAATAGCTCCCACAGCTGCGCAAATCTGAAAAACTCCCGCTATAGCGCCAGCTTGAGCGTAGGAACCCGTCGTTCCGGCCACGTACAACACAACTCCCAGCATCACAATCGCGATGGGGAGTCGCGCTAAGAAAGTCGCGCCCGAGAACTGCCAAGCACCAGGGGTGCGAAACAAATCTCGGTAGGTACTCAACATGGGGGTAACGTTAGTCCGCCGGGGGGCGCACGTAGATGTCAGCCCATCGAGGGCATGATGGAGTGGTGGAACCAGTCGAAGAACTGCTCATGCGTCATGAATTGTTGGGCTTGGCTTGGGAAGCGGCGCTAAAAGCGGCGAAATTCTTAGCGGATGAACGCCCGCATAATCTGATTGTGGAATCAAAATCCACACCAGTTGATTCAGTAACGATGATGGACCGGGGGGCCGAAGAACGCATCATGTCGGTCCTGCTCGGTGCACGACCGCACGATGGATTTCTGGGCGAAGAAGGCGGAGAGCGCATTGGTACCTCAGGTGTGAGATGGGTAGTGGATCCGCTAGACGGCACAGTTAATTACCTCTATCGCATCCCGATGTGGGGAGTGTCTGTCGCGGCCGAGATTGACGACGAGTCTGTCATTGGCATTGTCATGGTGCCCGAGTTCGACGAAGCATATGTCGCTATCAAAGGCGGCGGGGCATGGCTTGTTCGCCACGCGTTGAGCGAACCGAGTTGGGCTGAACAGTTACAGGTCGGGGAGTGTAACGACCTAAGTGCCGCTCTCACCGCAACCGGCTTTGGATATTCGGGGGAGCGTCGAAAAGCACAAGCCTCAGTGATTCTTGCGATTGCGGATGAAGTACGCGACTTTCGGAGAATGGGTTGTGCAACCGTTGATTTTTGTTGGCTGGCTCGGGGTCGCCTCGATGCGTATTACGAACATGGTTTGAATCGATGGGATGTGGCAGCGGGTTATCTGATCGCCCGAGAAGCCGGCGCAACCGTCACCGGTCTTTGGGGAGAGAACCCGCATGAGGAAATCATGGTTGCCTCAGTACCGCAGATCGCGACTGAACTACGGGAGTTGCTTCGCAACGCTCACCGTAGATGAGCGGGCATCCGACTAACTCAGTCGCCGCATTTCTTTCTTGTAGCGATGCGCATTTGCAACGTAGCCAGTAATGCCATCTGGGTCCGGATGCGAAGTCACGGCGCCCTCTTGGATTACACAGGGAATACCTAGAGCGCGCGCATGCGCAGGTACAACTTTGCGCATAGGCACGAGTGCGCCAGCGCCCACGAGTGAAAATGGGCCGATGACTGACTGGTTGAGCACGATCGAGCCAGAACCAATAAGGCAATCGTCATGGATCTGAGCGCCTTCGATATGCACGTTGTGGCCGATCGTGACGCGATCGCCAATGACCGTGTTGTCCTCATCGGTGCAATGAATGACGGTTCCATCTTGGATGGATGTCTGGGAGCCAATAATGATCGACCCGTAGTCACCCCGTAAGACGGCGCCAGGCCATACCGATGATTGCGCCCCAATGCGAACATCGCCTATGACGATGGCATCCGGATGCACAAATGCTGAGGGGTCGATCTGAGGTTCGCGGTCACCGATGGCATAGATAGGCATAGGCAAGAGATTAGCCTTAAGTGAACGTGAGGTGCCTAACACGAGCCTGATAGTGCTTCCCGATCAGATATGAGGCACAATCACGGCGCTGCATCAGTTAGGTAGCCAACCTGGAGGGCATGAGTATGGCAACAGATTACGACGCACCACGAAAGACCGACGAAGAGCTAGCCGAGGATTCATTAGAGGACCTCAAAGCACGTCGCGCTGAAAAGTCATCAGGCGCGATTGATGTGGATGAGGCTGAAGCGGCTGAGAATCTTGAATTGCCTGGCGCAGATCTATCCGATGAGAGCTTGACCATTCGCGTTCTACCGCGTCAGTCAGATGAGTTCACCTGTTCCAAGTGCTTCTTGGTTCACCATCGCAGTCAGCTAGACCACGAGGCCAAGACTGGCCCCGTCTGCTCTGACTGTTCATAAGGTTCGTATTTAATCGGTGTGTGTGCCGCGATTCATTGCGCGGTACACCACCGTCTCAACGGCAGCTGCAGTCGCAGCAGTAACAATTGCCCACACCAAAGCCCGACCAAAGTTGACCCGCGGATCATGAGGGTCCGGGGCCGCTAACCCGGTGGACCGGTGATAGCCAGCATTAAGCACCTTGCGCATCACCATGGTGGCGCCGATGGCTGTGATTGGCGCGATGAGGTGCATTATCGGGTTGGGTTGTTCTTCAACAACCTCTGGCAGAGAATCACTCATGTTCATACTGTCTCAGATCTGTCAGCGTTTGGGCCACTTGATCCAATAACTGTGGCAATAACAGCGGCTAATTCCTTTGGGTTCCGGGTGCTAAAGATCCAGCCAGGGTGGGGATCGTGCGGATCTTGCAAGCGAATAGCAACCGACGAAGTACTCGACCACAATTTCAGCATTGTGTAGTCCAAAGCATGATCGCGACTTCGTCGCGCTTCCCGGGTCTGTTCAGGGCCCAACACCGACACTTCAGCAATGCAGGAGATCGGTAGGCGAGCGTTATCGACTCGAAGTACGTCACTGACTTGGATGATCGGTGAACTCGTTGTCATCACTAACGCCAGAAGCCCAAAGATCACTACAAACATCGCCCAGCCGATAACGGGATCATAAGCCGACCCATAGGCGATGCCCAGCATCCCAACCAAGGCCGCAGCAAGCCCATAGACCCACCACTGGGGTAAGAGGCGCTCGCGGTAACTACTCATACGCCACACTCTAGGCCGCCTCGGTAGAGTCGTTACCTATGAAGGTCCCAGTGCTGATTTCGCGACTCGATGAGTCGTTGCCACTTCCAAGCTATGAGCATCCTGGTGACGCGGCCATGGATTTGAGGGCACGCGCTGATGTGACCCTGGCGCCTGGCGAGCGGGCTGTGGTGCCCACGGGTATCGCGATTGCGCTTCCGCCGGGCTATGCGGGATTCGTGCACCCTAGGAGCGGACTGGCCGTGAAACAGGGGCTGGGGATGGTTAATGCGCCAGGGATCATTGACGCGGGCTACCGGGGGGAAATTGGCGTGATTTTGATTAATCATGACCGCCATGAATCGATCACACTTCAGCGTGGTGATCGCATCGCGCAATTAGTCATCGCCCCGATCGCGCAGGCGGAACTTATTGAAGTCACGCAATTACCGGGAAGTCACCGTGGACAGGGTGGGTTTGGCTCAACAGGTGTACGTGCTACTACGGTGGACTCGTGAGCAATCAATATCGAGTAAATGGCCCATGGGATGAATCTGAGGTTGTTTGGGATGAAACCGAGCGACTTGATCTAGGCAGCCTGCTTGTTACCGCGATTCCAGGTGTCGACGTGCAGGTGCAGGTTGATGAGAACACTGGGGCTGTGGCGCTCGTGACCTTGGCAACGGCTGACAGCGGAGTGCAGATTCAAGTTTTTGCGGCACCAAAATCAGGTGGACTTTGGGATGACGCGCGCAAGCAGATCACCGCGTCAATCAATGGTTCCAACGGCCTAGTTGAGGAAGCGATGGGCAGCTTTGGGCCAGAACTTCGTGCACAGGTACCAGGGGAGCAGGGTTTACAACCAGCCTGTTTCGTTGGAATTGAAGGACCGCGATGGTTTATGCGCGCAGTCTTCCTTGGAAATGCTTCTCGACCGGGTGAAGCAGCAACGCTCCTTGCAGACGCTGTGCGAGGACTCGTTGTCGTTCGTGGCAACGAAGCCATGCCTGTTGGCAATGCGTTACCTCTCACTTTGCCAGTAGCTGATCCGTCGCAGGCAGCTGCTGACGAGGAAGCAGTCTTACTTCCGCCAGAACGTGGACCTGAGCTCACTGAGATTCGCTAATGTCCTTGAAATCACGTTGGGCTGGGTTAACCCGTAGCCGTGCTGATTCACAAGTGGATGAGTTGCGCTCTGAGTTAACGGATGAACTTTCACTGTGTCAGGACATTTGTGATTGCCAAGCCGGCCAGTTGGTGAGCCTTGTTGGAACTGTGCGGTCTGTGACGATCAAACCCAAAGACTCACTTCCGGCCTATGAAATCGAGCTGTATGACGGTTCTGGCGCAACGACCGTTGTGTGGCTTGGTCGGCGTTCAATTCCTGGAATCGTTGCTGGACGCAGAATGCGCGTGAACGGACGCATGACGGTCATCGATGGTCGTAAAAGAATCTATAACCCGCGATATATCTTGAAACCTGTGAAGTACTGATGCCCAACCCCAGCCAAGAGCCTGACGAAGAACCTGTTCATGGCCATGAGCTACATCTCGAGCATGAGACTGTCGCTGATATTAAGATCGAGTCGGTCTTGCTCGAACGCGCAATCGGGGGATGGCGCGGAATCATTGATTCAGGTGTGCCGACCCTGGTTTTTGTCGTTGCGTATTTAGTTACGAGTCAAAACTTAAGTCAATCCGTCCTAGCTGCTCTTGTGTCGGGCGCCCTGATTGCGTTGTGGCGTGTTCTTCGACATGAACCACTGCAGCAAATTGGTGCCGGCTTTGTTGGTGTGCTGGTCTCAGCTGGCTTCGCTAAGTTCACCGGCAAAGCTGAAGATTTTTATCTCCCAGGATTGCTCACCAATTTGGCTTATGGCACGGCTTTTCTAGTATCTGTCTTAGTTCGCTGGCCACTTATTGGCGTCTTCCTTGGATATTTCACAAATCAGGGCACAACTTGGCGGAAACTTCCTGACCAGAGGCGCGTGTTAGCTGCCGCAACTTGGATATGGGTCGGAGTCTTTTTTGGTCGACTCATTGTGCAGGTGCCGTTGTACCTAGCTGAATCAGTCACCGCACTTGGAATCGTGAAGATAGTTATGGGCTGGCCGATGTTTTTGGCGGCGGCGTACTTCAGTTACCGCGTACTTGAACCGACGTATAAAGCAATGCGAGCCTCTTCGCAATAGTGCGCCCGCATATATAAAAGTTTCAAAACGAGCGTACGGTTGACGGTATTACAGATGACCGAGCATGCGTTGGAGCTCAGGCTCCTGATCAGGGGAAGCGACAAAGAGCAATTCATCACCGGGATCAAGTGAATCATCAGCTGATGGCGTGATCACTCTGTGTCCTCGCACAATTGCCACCAGTGCGGTATCTGGCGGCCATGGCTGATCGCCAACACGTTGTCCCGCAACGGGGGAATCAGAAGACAAGGTGATTTCTACGAGGTTGGCTTGACCTTGACGGAAAGTGAAGAGTCGTACGAGATCTCCAACGCTCACGGCTTCTTCAACGAGCGCGGAAAGCATCCGTGGTGTGGAAACAGCAACATCGACGCCCCAACTTTCATCAAACATCCACTCGTTCTTTGGATGATTGACTCGAGCCACCACTCGAGGAACGCCGTATTCCGTTTTCGCTAACAAACTCACAACCAGGTTGACTTTGTCGTCGCCTGTGGCCGCCACCATGACCTGACATTCAGCCAGATGTGCGGCTTCAAGTGTGGAGATTTCACAAGCATCGGCAAGCAGAGTTTCAGCCCCTTCAACCACCCCAGGCTTTGCTAGCTCTACGTCTTTATCAATGAGTAGGACGTGGTGACCACTGGCGATGAGTTCACGAGCGATTGACCGACCTACTTTGCCGGCTCCGGCTATTGCAATGCGCATTTATGCCTCCCGTGGACCGTGAGCGAAGACGCGCACAACATTTGCAACTTCGTCGGTGCGATACGACGCATAAACGTGATCGCCCTCTTGGATGACCGTATCGACTGTAGGAATCGAAGGGTCTCCGTAACGAGAGATGTAGGTGATGCGAGCCCCTGATGCCTCTTCTAGGTCAGAAGCCCTGCGTCCGATCCACAGGTCACCAAAGGCGATTTCGCCGACCGCTAGATAGCCGCTGGGATCACGGAAGAGTTCATCGCTACCCAAAGGCAGCAGGCGGCGCATGATCTGACTTGAGGTCCAAGCCACCGTGGCAACCGTGGGAATCCCCAAGCGTTCGTAGATTTCAGCGCGGCGGGGGTCATAGATGCGAGCTACCACTCGATCGACTCCATAGGTCTCTCGAGCGACCCTAGCTGCCAAAATATTTGTATTGTCACCGCTGCTCACAGCGGCAAAGGCCCCTGCGCGGTTGATCCCGGCATTTTCGAGCGTTTCGCGGTCAAAACCAATGCCTTTGACCGTTAAACCGCTGAAATCAGCAGGTAGACGCCTAAATGCTGTGGCGTCTTGGTCAACGATTGCTACGGAGTGCCCGGACTTATCCAGGAACTGCCCAAGGAGAGATCCGACTCTTCCGCATCCAAGGATCACGATGTGCATGCTGTGAAGATACAGGAACCGCGTAACATCCCTTGACGTGCCAGTCTCTGAAGGTGTGAAGCGCCTACTTGTCGGTCGTGCCCTGCGCAGCGATCGGCTCGGGGACACGTATCTGTCCAAGAAGATTGCACTGCCTGTTTTTGCCAGTGACGCGCTGTCTTCAAATGCGTACGCAACCCAGGAAATTCTTCTGGTGCTCTCACTTGGCGGTCTAGGTCTGTACCAGTGGGGCCCGTTAGTAGCCATCGGTGTCGTCCTGATTTATCTCGCCGTCGTGATGTCGTATCGACAGACTGTGCATGCGTATCCAAGTGGCGGTGGCGACTACGAGGTCGTCACTCACAACCTCGGTCCGAACTGGGGAGTGTTTGTAGCTAGTGCACTTTTGATTGATTACGTGATGACGGTTGCAGTGTCTATCGCTTCGGCTATCGACAACTTGGGCTCAGTGTTCCCATTCATCGCCAAGCACAATGTCTGGTGGGCAGTTGGCACCATCGCAATCATCACGGTGTTGAACCTGCGCGGGGTCAAGGAATCTGGAGGGTTGTTCGCCGCTCCAACATATTTCTTCGTTTTTGCAATTTTCATCATGATTGGCACGGCAATTATCCGAATGGCTTTGGGGACAAATTTACAAGCCGAAAGTGCAGCATGGGAGATTCTCCCTGAAGGTAGTTTCACCGGTTTCGCACTTGTCTTCCTGATAGCTCGGGCTTTTTCATCAGGCACAACTGCACTCACCGGTATCGAAGCAGTTGCCAATGGAGTGCCAGCTTTAAAGCCACCAAAGTCTAAGAACGCCGCAACAATCCTGCTCTTACTCGGCTCGATTGCTATGACTATGTTTATTGGTATCACGTGGTTAGCCCTGCACACGGGTGTCAAGATCACCGAAAAGGATGCAGACCTCATTGGTTTGCCAGCAGGTCAAGCGCAAAAAACCGTCATCGTGCAGGTGGCTAATGCGGTATTCGATAGTGCGATAGTCCCGGTGTTGATTATTTCGTTGGCAACTGCGCTCATTCTGGCACTGGCCGCAAACACTGCCTATAACGGTTTCCCAGTTCTCGGTTCCATCTTGGCTAGGGATGGTTACTTACCTCGTCAGTTACACACGCGCGGCGATCGCCTTGCTTTTAGCAATGGTATTTTGACTCTGGCCGGTCTCGCAGTGATCTTGATGATTGTGTATCAAGCTGATGTCACAGCACTTATTCAGCTCTACATCCTTGGTGTGTTTGTTTCGTTCACGTTGAGCCAAATAGGCATGGTTAGACATTGGACGCGGTATTTAAAGACTGAGACTGACCAAGGCGAGCGCCGCAGAATGCGACGATCGCGGGCCATTAACTTCTGCGGTTTCATCATGACAGGCATTGTTTTAGTCATCGTGCTGCTGACTAAATTTCTCCACGGAGCCTGGCTCGTTGTAATCGCCATGCCAATAATTTTCCTCATCATGAAGTCGATCCATCGTCACTATGAGCGAGTTCGGGTTGAACTTGCCACTGGAGAAGATGAACGCGTTCTCCTGCCATCCAAGGTGCACGCCCTCGTCCTCGTCTCCAAGCTTCACAAGCCAACACTGCGCGCGATCGCCTACGCGCGAGCGTCGCGACCAACCGTGCTCGAAGCAATTACTGTGAATGTTGACGATGACGAGACTGCGCTACTGCAAGCTGAGTGGGAGAGGCGTGAGATTCCGGTCACGCTGAAGATTCTTGACTCGCCGTATCGCGAAATCACCCGACCGATTCTCTTGTACGTCCGAGAATTGCGCTCCGACAATCCAAACGACGTAGTGACGGTCTATATCCCTGAATACGTAGTCGGACGTTGGTGGGAACAGCTACTTCACAACCAGTCAGCTCTCAGACTCAAAAGTCGTTTGCTCTTCACCCCTGGAGTCATGGTTACAAGTGTTCCTTGGCAGTTGGCATCCACCGAGGATGTCAAAGTTGAGGACATCTGAGGTGGCAAGAGCGCCGAAAGAACCAATTGAAGTTGATGACGAAGTTCGAGTAGTTCTCGGCGCGATGGTGCACGGAGGCCATTGCCTGGCCCATCCGCTGGGTCACACGGCGTTTGTGCGCCACGGATTGCCTGGCGAAGATGTGACGCTACGGATAACTGAAGTGCGATCAAAATTTGTTCGTGCTGATGTGGTTGAAGTTCATCAGGCTTCCGAGTTTCGCGTGGAACCTCCCTGCAATTGGGCTCGACCTAATGGCTGCGGCGGTTGCGACTACCAACACATAGATCTCACGCACCAGCGCGAACTTAAAGGAGTTATCGCTCGTGAGTCCCTGCAACGTCAAGCAGGTATCGATGTTGGGGAGATTCAGGTGCTCGACCTAGGCAACCAAACAGGTCTGGGCTGGCGCTCGCGCATGCGTTGGAGCGTTGACGGTAGCGGCAATGCTGGTCTCTTGGGGGCGCGTAGCCACGGCGTCTTGCCTATCGATACCTGTCTGCTTGCCAGTGCTGAAATCACCAGCCTGAACGTCACTGAGCAGGAATGGCCTGGCGTTGAAAGTGTGCAGGCCACTGAAGATTCATTGGGCAATGTGTCAGTTTGGGCCGATCGAGACCTCGTCACAGGCAACCGCAAGGCTGAACAAGTTGTGCGGGACCGAACTTGGCAAATTGAAAGCACCGGCTTTTGGCAGGTTCACCCCAACGCCGCAGCTTCAATTGTCGACCACGTGCTGGATTTTGGGCAACCCAAGTCAGGGGAGAACTGGCTTGATCTGTACGCCGGAGCAGGGCTAATCAGCGCCTTTCTCGGTGAGGCTGTTGGTGCAGTCGGCTCAGTGACTGCCGTGGAGAGTTATCGCAGTGCGGTGCGAGATGGGCGTCGAGCACTCAGTGACCTTCCACAGGTGAAATTCGTCGACGCTGACGTCGAACAGTGGCCCATGCCAGCAATTGTTGACGGAGTGGTTCTTGATCCACCCCGTAGAGGCGCCGGAATTAAGGTGATGGAGTCGGTTGCCTCGTCCAAGCCTCGCGTCATCATTTACGTGGCTTGTGACCCGATGGCATTCGCCCGAGATGCAGCTTTTCTCGTGAATTCAGGCTATGAACTCACTGGATTTGTTGTGCTTGACGCTTTCCCGATGACTCAGCACATGGAGTGCATCGCCAAGTTCACTCCTGTTGCCTCAGCCTGAGGGCAGGTGCGCCGCACAGGTGCGAATCGGATACCTTGGGACCACTTGAATTGAAAGGTATGTGACCACGTGGATAGTTTTGGTGCCCGGGGAAAACTCCAGGTCGGCTCGAATTCGTATGAAATTTTCCGGATTGCAACCGTGCCTGGCAGCGATCGGCTGCCTTTTACGCACAAGGTGCTCCTAGAAAACCTGCTGCGAACCGAAGACGGCGCCAATGTCACAAAAGAGACGATTGCTGTGGTTGGTAGCTGGGATCCAGCTGCAGAACCAAGCCAAGAGATTCAGTTCACACCTGCCCGCGTAGTTATGCAGGACTTCACTGGCGTACCGGTCGTGGTTGATTTAGCCACGATGCGCGAAGCAGTAGCAGAGCTTGGTGGAGATGCATCCAAGATCGAACCACTCGCGCCATCTGAGCTAGTCATCGACCATTCTGTGATCGTTGACTTCTTTGGCAGCGAAAATGCGGAAGCACTCAATGTGGATCTTGAGTATCAGCGCAATCTTGAGCGCTATCAATTTCTGCGCTGGGGCCAAAGTGCATTTGACGAATTCAAGGTAGTTCCGCCAGGCACGGGCATCGTGCATCAGGTGAACATCGAAAATCTTGCTCGTGTTGTCATGGCCCGTAATGGACAGGCCTACCCGGACACAGTTGTTGGTACCGATTCGCACACCACCATGGTCAACGGTCTCGGTGTCTTGGGCTGGGGTGTTGGTGGCATTGAAGCCGAAGCAGCGATGCTTGGGCAGTCAGTGTCCATGCTCATTCCTCGCGTTGTGGGATTCAAGCTTCGCGGCGAACTGCCACAAGGGGCTACCTCCACCGACCTTGTTTTGACCATCACAGAGATGCTTCGCAAGCACGGTGTTGTCGGCAAGTTTGTTGAGTTCTACGGCGATGGCATCTCAGCAATCCCGCTTGCTAACCGCGCCACCATCGGCAACATGAGCCCTGAATACGGCAGCACCGTCGCCATTTTCCCAATTGACGACGCAACGCTTGATTACTTGCGGTTGACCGGTCGCTCTGCAGATCAAATCGATCTCGTCGAGGCGTATGCCAAGGAGCAAGGACTTTGGCACGATGTGGCTAACGAGCCGGCATACTCGGAATACCTTGAACTTGATGTGTCGACCGTTGTTGCATCCATCGCTGGGCCAAAGCGTCCTCAGGATCGCGTCTTGTTGTCCGATTCAAAGGGCGCATTTGAAGTTGCGCTGACAGAGTTCACTTCGTCACCTGCAACGCTGGCCGAGATTGTCATTGACGGGAAAGCGCTAGAAATTGGTCACGGAGCTGTCACGGTTGCAGCGATCACTTCCTGCACGAATACATCAAATCCTTACGTCATGATCGGCGCAGGCTTGCTAGCTAAGCGTGCTGTCGAACTCGGTCTTTCAAGTGCACCGTGGGTTAAGACCTCGCTTGCACCTGGATCAAAAGTAGTTGCTGACTACTACGACAAAGCTGGGCTGACGCCTTATCTCAACAAGCTTGGATTCAATATTGTTGGTTATGGCTGCACCACTTGCATCGGTAACTCTGGTCCGCTTATTCCTGAAGTGAGCGCTGCGGTAAATAAGCATGATCTCGCTGCAGTCGCAGTTCTCAGCGGTAACCGTAACTTTGAAGGTCGAATCAATCCGGATATCAAGATGAACTACTTGGCATCCCCGCCGTTGGTCGTTGCTTACGCAATCGCTGGAACGATGGACATTGACTTGGCTACTGAACCTTTGGGTTACGACTCAAATGGCAAGGGAGTTTTCTTGGCCGATGTGTGGCCAACCGCAAATGAGGTTGCTCAAGTCGTTGCGACTGCGATTGATGCCGACATGTTTTCTTCACGTTATAAAGACGTGTTTGCTGGTGATGAGCGTTGGCAGAATCTACCGACTCCAAATGGAGATTTGTTTGCGTGGGATCCAGAAAGCACGTACGTGCGCAAACCTCCGTACTTTGAGGGC
>JBIIAA010000095.1:0-6794 GCA_044240165.1 Candidatus Nanopelagicales bacterium | reverse complement strand
ACTGACCAAGGTTCACTTCCACAAGCGGAACATCAGCCTTATGCATGTCTGTTTCCCATTGGCTTGAGGTTCGCTTCGCAAAAGTCTGGCTCAAGATTTCAATGAGTGCCCCGTCGTGTTCAGCGCGCAATGACGAATTCACAAAGCGACTGTCTCCGGCAAGATCCACGTGGGTTGCCATGGCCGATGCCAAACGCTGCCAGTCTGTTTCGTTCGTGCAAGACAGAGCAATCCAGCCCTCGGAACCTTCATAAAGGCGCTCGAGCGCATTGAATCCAAGGATCTCGTCGTCAGCCGTTGAAGGTTCCCATCGGCCATCGAACTCAACCATTCCTTGACCCAAAGCATGTGCACACGACTGCAGCATCGTGGTCAGTAACTGTTGTCCTTGAACACCAATTGACTGCATGTATGAAGCCATTGCTAAGGCTGTGCCAACACCGAATGCGGCAACGCCATCTGGTTGCGCAGCGCCCGTAGTTCCGCCAGCCGATAGCTGCAGCGCCAGCTTGCGTATCGCTTCATGTGAGGCTGGAATTCCTTCTGGAATTTGTGATCCGACATTTCTCATCGCAATACCGCTGCCTGCAGACATCGTCGGAGCAAATGCAGGTCGAGCCCCATATGGAGGCAAGACTCCAAAGCCCGGGCAATCCAAATACATAACGTTGGGATTGATCTTCTTCATGTCAGCAAAACCAACTCCAAGCCGGTCTGCTGCACCCGCCCTGAAAGAACACATCACGATGTCTACATTCTTAGCAACTTCACTCAATACCTTGCGAGCATCGGGTGAACCAAGATCAAGGGCGAATGCCTCTTTTCCTTGCAGAACTTTCATCGCACCAGCTTCAGGAAATGCCTGCTGAGTTCGCATCGGTTCGCCATCGAGTGCTTCAACCTTGATTACTCGAGCACCCAAATCAGTCATAACGGTTGAACCATAAGGCGCTGCATAAAACGTTCCGAGTTCAAGGATTGTTACGCCCGCCAATGGCAAGTTCGACGGGGCAGCGATCGCTGGCTTTGCACTGATCTCAATTTCGCCCGCACGTGCCCGCAACTCGCCATCATGTTCATTGATCCGCGGAGCATCAGCAATCAATACCGCAGGGTTTTCACTGAGTCGCATAAGCGCAGCCGGCTGAAGCACGTCACCGTGATCGCGATCCTTGATCGTTGTGAGTTGATGCTCAACTTCCAGCTGCTTGTGATGCAACACATCGGTTCCGCGACGGAAAACTTCAGCGAACACATTTGGGTACTCATCAAAAGTTGCCTGCCACTGCGCAAGAGTTTTGCTCTGGACAATGTCGTAAAGCGTGTTCCAAAATTCAAAACGCATTTCGCTTGGAGTTTCGGGCGGAATCATGACCGTGTCAGTGCACGTCTTCATGAAGTGCGCCCACTTTTCATCCTCGTACATCCAATCAAGGCCACATGCGGTCATGAAGTCGCGAAATAGCCGAGGCTGGACCTGTGAGAACTGCAGCCAGTGACCATCTTTAGTGATGGCGATGAGAAGTTTGTAGGCGTAACTTAAATACGGCGCACCATCTGGTGCGTACATCATGCCCCCACCCTGAAATGCGTCAGGAAAAACTTGCGCTAGAGCCGCGTTGCTTTGACCCCAAGGATCAAGACCACCCATCGCGTGACCCAAGCTCACGCTGACACTTTGACCTGCGCCACTTGTTTCGCGATCACGTAATGCTGCAAAAATGCCCTGCAGCGCAACCTGCGCACCGCTCCACGTTGTCCACGGTGTACTCGACCATGTTGGCCCTGGTCGGTTAGTTGCGGGAGAGAATGACTGATTCAATCCCATCTTCGCTGAAACAAGTGCGTCGTCAGTCTTCACATCGGCGAAGGCACCTTCAGTTCCAAATGAACTGATCTGTGCATAAACCAACCGAGGATTCAATCCGGTCAGGGTTTCTGAATCAAGCTTCCAAGCTTTTAGGTCTTTCGCTCGCTCAGTAGTAACAACAACGTCGGCATCAGCCATCAGTTTGCGAGCAATCTCTGCATCAGCTGGATTCCCGTAATCCAGAACGATGCTCTTCTTTCCACGCGCCAAGAACAAGAACCCGGGCTGCCTGCGCAAGCGAGAGCCGCCCGCCGGCTCAATGCAGATGACCTCAGCGCCGAAATCGGCCAGCACGTTACCCACGTGGGCGCATGCCTGCTGATCTCCAAGTTCAACGACTTTCAGTCCGCTCAGCACTGCGCTCATTGGGGTCCTTCCAAGGATAAAAATAAGGGATGGGGGCCTCAATCATGCTTGCCTATACACCGTATGTCTAGTGCCTCCCCTAATTAGGTGACCAGAAAATCTTCGATCACCCTTGTTCAGCTAGCTTCGCCTACACAGGCAGTCGCTCAAGCGAGAACGTTACGAAAAAGTGGACCCAATTTCTTTGCTCCCGCAATTGAAATGTGGCCATCATCGCGATACAAGTAGGTTTCACCTAATTGGGTTCGGCAGAGATTTTCCGGGCAAAAAAACTCGCGAACATCAAGAACCGAAGCACCCGTTACCTGGGCAACTTCCGTGATCGCTGATCGGGCAGCCTGCTGATTCTTATCTGCAAATTCCCGCGGCATCTGGGTGGCCAAATCTTGGCCACTGGCAATCTCAAGGGTAGAAAATTGATGAGGGTCAGACGCGTAGGGGCTAGCGAAATACGGCACATCTTGAACCAGCACGACTCGATTACCCATGGCCTCAAGTTGCTTCACCGTCGAAGTGAGACCTGCCTGAAGATTTGCGCGCTTAGTCTCAAGGTCATTTGTCATTGCATCAGCTGTCGGTCCAGCGCTGAAGACTTTTGAATTCCAGTAAACACTCGAGGTTGAAAGGATCACGATTCCCGGAGGCTGTTGCTTAAGCCACTGCAAAGTTTTTTGCACAAACTGTCGGCATGGTGAATTTGGTGCTGCCGTAGAATAGAAATGAACATCGTAGAACGGGCAAGCATTTGCTGTCGCAATTGTCAGCGGCTGATCAAGATGCGTTGTTGCAGCGATAACAGCTTCACTGAAATGGTCTGCATGCGAATCACCGACGAGATAAACCGGCGTTCCCGTGCCGTTCGCGTTCCACACACATTTTGTTGCCTTGCGCTCACTAGGGGCAATCGATTTATTACACCCAGCCGCATTGCCTGCATGCATCGGCTGCACCGATGCCACGAACTGTTGAACACGCTGATTCCAGAAACCATGATCAGCTGCAGACCAAAGCCCCAGCGCTAGGACAATTGGTGGAACTATCGTGACAGCGACAATCATCGTCATCGTTTTCTTGCTGACATTGCGCAAATTACGAATTGGCTGTTCTAGCCAGTGATATGAAATCAACGAGGGGATCAAGGATGCAATTGCCGCGAGAACCGCAATACCAGGGGTTGTTGGCCAAAGAATTAAGGCGAAAACAATGAACGGCCAGTGCCATAGGTATAAGGAATAGGAAATATTTCCGACATGCAAAAATGGCGATCGCCCAAGGAATGTGCTGACTGCGTTTGTTTCAGAGTAACCAGCCACGAGCAAACACATAGTGCTGACAACAGGCAAAATCGTGAGAGGACCGGGCCAGATAGTCGCATCGGTTACGAGATACAGCGAGCTAACGAGCCCTGCGATGCCAACAATGCCAAGAATTAGGCCGATGTTCCTTTTGATGAGCGGCTCAATCTTGTGAGCAAAGAGCGCCAAGATTGCGCCAGCCGCAAATTCCCAAGCCCTACTTGTCGGTCCATAAAACCCGCTAAGCCAACTTGGCAAAAACGGAATCGTGCGACCCGTTGCCTCCACCATGGCAATTGCGAATGACAGGCCTCCAACAATTCCCACGAGAAAGAGGGGTGCATGTTTGGTCTTCTTATGCTTTGCAAGCTTCCAGCCAAGAAAGAGTACGAGCGGGAAAATCAAATAGAACTGCTCTTCAACAGATAGCGACCAGGTGTTGAGCAGTGGGTTAGCCGCAGCCGGTGCGTCAAAGTAGCCGCCTGTTGTTTGTGCAATCACAATGTTCGCGCCCAATAACAGTGCGCCGATCCCGGTCTTCGCGGCATTTTGCTGATCACCCATTGGGGATGCGATAAGTGCAGAAAGTACGACTACTCCAACGACAAGCAAGGCAAGGGCAGGAGTCAGGCGTCGAAACCGTCGGGCATAGAAAGTGGAAAAGCGAATAGTCTGAGATTTGGCCCATTCACGCCCAAGCATCGCGGTGATGACAAATCCTGAAATGACGAAAAAAACATCCACGCCAAGAAAGCCACCCGGCATCGGTAATCCCGCATGAAATGCCACGACCGTTCCAACCGCGATGGCTCGCAGGCCCTGAATGTCGTTTCGTCGGTTTTCTTGGGAAATCGGAACTGGCTTCGTCAGGCTGCCTTGCGTCATGCGTCCTCCAGCAACCGTGCGAGTCGTCCTGCGCAGCAGTCTAAGGTCCCGGCTCATGCCTCTAGATAGGTCCCTGAGAAAGCACCAGTGAGGGCAACGCCACGCTCAGCGAGTCAATCCAGCCTCCATTTGTGACGTACTCTGATCCCCTGCCCACAGGCAGGCCGTAGTTTTCTTCCCCCAGGAGCGATGTCTTGACCCGAGTGCACGGCCGCAAGCGCATTGAGGTCACGACCGCAGCAATCATCACCATCGGCGTGATCATCGCTGTGTTTGGCATGGTTTTCTTGGGGACGACAAAGGCTGCCCGCGCTGGAGAAACCGGAGCTGACTCCACACCTGCACTGGATGGGGCCACGAACCAGCCCAGCACGCCAGAGGTGCAACCAGCTACCGGCACTGTGAGCGACATTAAAAACGTCGTGGTGATTTTGGCAGATGACCTTGATTGGGGCGCCTTCAACCAAGTGCCGCGGTTGGCCGCATTGAAGCAGCAAGGAACCACACTGACGAACTTTGTCGTGACTGATTCACTGTGTTGCCCATCTCGCACTTCATTTATGCGCGGACAATTTGTGCACAATCATCGCGTTCTCTCGAACATCAAAAAAACTGGTGGCGGTTGGGAGAAGTTTCAGGCCCTCGGCCTAGAAAAAGATTGCCTCCCCAACTGGCTACAGAATTCTGGAGTTGATACCTCCCTCATTGGCAAGTACCTCAATGGTTTTCCTAACGCAACGCCATCTGACACGTACATCCCACCCGGCTACGACTACTTCGTGACTTCCACATCAAAGAACCAGGCGTATCAAGGCTTTGATTACACCCTGAATGAGAACGGAATATTAAAGAGTTACGGCAGTGCGCCAAAAGATTTCATGAACACCGTTTTACTGAAGTCTGCGACGAACTACATCACCAAAGCAAAAACTCCGTTCTTTATGGAATTCGCTTCCTACAATCCGCACACGCCAGCACCATTCGACCAAAAATATGCAGGAACGCACGCAACTGACACCGTTCCGCGCACCCCATCGTTCAACACACCTGGCATAAATGAGGTGGGTTGGCTTGCGGCTCACCCTGTCCTGGGGCCAGACAGAGTAGAAAACATGGACCGGTTGTGGCGCAAGCGATTGCGGTCAACTGAGTCCCTCGCCGACACTTACGAGGCACTCCAAGCCAGACTCAAAGCAACCGGCCATGCAAATGACACGCTAGTGATCGTTACTTCAGACAACGGCTATCACGCTGGCGTGCACCGCTTGGCGACTGGAAAACAGACTGCTTTTGCAGAGGACGCTGTCGTGCCGGCCGTATTTATCGGGCCTGGCATGGCTAAGGGTGCAGTCATTTCAAAAACAACATCAATGGTGGATCTAGGCCCGACTATCAGCAAAATTTTTGGGGCGAAAACTCCAGGTTTTCTTGACGGCCGTGATCTCATGCCGTTGCTCTTGGGTCAAACGGCAACGCCATGGCGTACCGCCACCTTGACGGAAAATGTCAGCCGTACTTTGCCTGGAGATCCTGATTACTCGCCCATTGAGGCACCGGCTTTCCATGCCTTGCGGAGCGAAAACTGGCTCTACATCGAATACTTCAATAAGGATGTTGAACTTTATAACCTCAAGACAGATCCCTATGAGATGAACAATGTGCAGGCCTCCACCAACCCTGTCATCGTGTCTCAACTTCATGCACAATTGAATGCGATGAAGCGATGCGCTGGGCCTACCTGCCGAATCGCAGACGCAATGCCTAACGGTAATTGGATCTCTCCACTTCCTCAGGTAACAGTTGCGCCAACCGAGGCAGCTACACCCGCAGCCAGCGCCACACCTGCGGCATCGACTCCTGCGACACCTAGCCCTTCATCGTCCGTTCAATAACCTGCTGCGCTGCATTGCCTTTATCGAACTCGCAGAACTTTTCACGGAACGCTTCCAGTTTGAGTCGACTTTCAGACGAGTTGTAAAGGGAGTTAACAAATATTTCATTGAGCTGGGTTTGGTTGATCGCTACAGCACCCGGAGGCTGTTCTAAAAGGTCGAAGTAGGTGCCGCGGGCGTCTTGGTACGCCTCCCAATCATCGGCAAAAATCACAATCGGGCGATCAAGCACTGCGTAATCAAACATCACTGATGAGTAATCAGTGATCAGAATGTCAGCAGCTAGATAGCAATCAATGATCGACGGAAATGCAGAACCGTCTATGACGCGGCCTGAGGCGACAAGTTTTGCGACTCGGGGCCCCAAGGTCGTCGTGTGATGCGCGCGCAAGATGAACACGTAGGACTCGTCGACCTTGTCTATTAATTCCTCAAAATCGATCCTTAGCGAGCTGTCGCCTTCGACATCGCGGTAAGTGGGCGCGT
>JBIIAA010000018.1:0-21532 GCA_044240165.1 Candidatus Nanopelagicales bacterium | reverse complement strand
TTGATTTTGGGCACATCTGCAGGTGCTGGTGTCGGTGTGCAAGTTGCCTGCGGCCACGACATGATGGCGCAAGTTGAGCGCTACCGAGTAGCAGGCAAGCGCGCTGCCGCTGGTGGTGCGACAGCCGTACTAAATTTCGACACGAGTGGCCAGACTGCCTTTCGCCAACTCTTTGATCGCGGTAACGCCTCTGGGCGCAACGGCGACATAGCTGTGCGTAAGGAGATTTCTGAAGCTGCGCGATCAGCAGTACCAACGATTGAACTCGAACCATTTTTGCGAACCTTCAAATACCTAGTAAACGAACCATGGCCCGCTTCTTACAGAGCAGCTTGCTTAAATATCGACACCTATGAGTTCGAAGCAATCGGCGCGGACCTAGGCGGGTCGTTACAAAATGGAGTTGCTGCAGGATGCGCAGTTCCAGGTGTTTACCCACCGATTCAGGTCGGCAAATATTCATACGTTGACGGCGGATGTCTATCTCCGACAAGCATCGATCTTGGTATTGGCTACGACAAAACGTTAGTGCTCCTTGTTGCCGATGCTCCGCAAAGCGAACTCGATGCACTGCGTAACAGCGGCACCGACCATCTCATCATCTCTGTCGATCCCGAGGTGCATGCAAAATGGGGCGGGAACCTGATGGATGCATCGATTGCCTTTGAAGCTGCCGAACAAGGCCTAGAGCAGGGACTTCGGGACGCCGAGCGCGTTCAAGCCTTTTGGCGATAACGACGAACTACCCCGTAGCCGCTTTCGCTGCGTCATAGGTTGCCTTGGCGGCCTTAGACGCGGCAATCGCTGAGTCCATAGCAGCCTTAGCTTCTTTCACCTTGCTGTCTGCTGCTTGAAAAGCTGCACGTAACGCCGAATCCTTTGGAGCGGCTTGTCCTGCAGCTCTTGCAGCTTTCGCTTCAGCAAGCCGTGCATTAAAGGTTGCGATGGCATCTTTCGCGGCGGCAGTGGCCGCTTTACCCGCTGCGGCAGCAGCTTGGACAGCACGAATTTGCGCAGCTTTAGGATTCTGCGTTGGTGCTTTTCTCGGAGTTTGCGCCGGTTTCGCTACGGGTGTGACCGCGCTTTTAGTCGGAGTAACCGCCTGAGGTGCACGAGTGGGCGCCGAAGACTGAACTGGCGTCGATGAAGCGACGGGACTCGCGGATTCCGCGGCATTTGCCACGCTCGCGCTGCCACTGGCGAAGAGTGCCGATATGCCAATGCACACCAAGACTTTTTTCATTTCCAAGGTTCCAATCGCTGAAGGCTAGACGGGAGCGTAGACCAAACACCCACTGATTGGTGAGTGTTCTCCTGAATAGGTCATTGCTGGGCGCAACTCACCCATCTGGATTCATGAGTCCACCCTCGCCTACGACGGTGGGCGTACCTAAAAACGTCACATCTAGCCAAGCAGTGAGAGATGCGCCAGCCCGGGAGTAGTCTCGCACCGTGAATAAATCCAAATGGCTCATCGCTTCTGTCGCTCTTGCTGTCATTGCCGTGGGAGTCATTGGATTTACTTTCGGCAGGAACAGCAACAATGCAGCAGGCGCTTCGAACGCTGCACCAAGTTGGCTGTTTAGCCTGACTGCAAGCTCCGGTTCAATGGTTGAGAATCCTGATGGAACGTACGCGCTTACTCTTCGCAGCACCGATCCCGATATTTTGGCCTTCACAGACCGGCCGGATCGGGATTCAGCGATCATCCCGCTGGCCAAGGGTGTGCAGTCTTGGCCGACTCGCTTCGCCGATGTTCCACCTAACGCTGTGCTCGTCGAACATAATTCCCAAGGCGAATCCAATTCGCTCGCAGTCCTTCTCACGAATCCGCTCTTGAATGGATCCACATTGAAGTTCACCGCGAAGATTCTTGACAGTTTGCAACAGACGCAAAACTCACAAGGCCTAGTGGATAAGGCATATGCAGCTCCGCCAGTTAACTTTGAAATGGTCAGCCTATTTATCGATGACGTGCAACCAACGAGTTACAGTTGTATGTCTTTGGGTCGCAGCACGTTGTTATCGACATTGATCACGC
This sequence comes from Candidatus Nanopelagicales bacterium, assembly GCA_044240165.1. GTDB lineage: Bacteria > Actinomycetota > Actinomycetes > S36-B12 > S36-B12 > UBA11398. The sequence goes on along the minus strand of JBIIAA010000018.1, from coordinate 19,491 downwards.
CGCCTGGATCAATCCCGGCAAGTTCAAGCCAGGCGCAACGCCAAGCCTTCGGGACTCAGTGCTCGAACGCAGGCGGAGATGCCTACTTTATGTAGGGAATCTCATTCATTTACATTGAGAGTGAGCGTTCTAAGAAATTAAGCAGCTTTCCAGCGCGGCTAGTTCTTGACTTGATAAACCTAAGCCTTCAATCAAATAACCTTCGATGTCTCCGTATTTGGATTTCACATGAGTGAATGCGGCATTTAAATAATCAGGATGTGAATTGATGAGTGCAAGAAATGCATCAACGTCGCCACCTGAATTACGAACATCTTCCGTTGCCTGCGCATAACGCTTAACGAGTTTTTCGTTGCTTTCTGTGTATGCAGCCATCACCATTGAATCTTCGACACCAACAAAGCTTTGTAGGAATGCGGCTGCCCATCCCGTGCGGTCCTTACCTGCTGCACAGAACACGGCGGTAGCGCCGTCGGTGTTGATAATGCTGCGCACATAAAGCGCATAGCCAGCTCTGGCCGATGGTGCCTCTACAAATTTTCGATACGTGTCCATCATCATGTCTTTGCCTCCAGGAGGTGCAACTGGAGCAACAAAATCCTTAGTCGTTTCAGAAGGTACGTTCATCGCTGCGCCAGCGGCAACTGCGCCATTGCCAGATAAATCACCGGCTACATCGGCGATGACATACGTGAAGTCAAAGGGGAGCTCAATAGGTAGACGCAAGCGCTCATGATCCATTCGAAGATCAACGAGGTTGGTAAGGCCTAACGCAGCAAGTGCATCTGAGGTTTCCACTGACGGAGAGGTGAGCGCTTGCGTGCGAAACACCACGCCCGCTCGAAAGTTGCGGCCGGGCCCGGCTGGCAACCCACCAAGATCACGAAAGTTCGAAAACTCAGCCTGAACTATCGAACTCGATTCGTTTGGCACTATGTGCTCCCGGTCGTCCCTGCTTCTCCCGCATTTGCGTGGCTCCATCATGGTAGAGGTGCCCTATTTCGCTGGAGCCTCGGCAATACCAAGATCGGGGAGCAGAGGGAGTGCTCCCCCCTTCAGAAAATTGCGTATCTCTCTCTGCGAAAACCATTGACGATTAAGGGTTGAGCGCTTAGGTTTGCGGAAAATCCGGACTAATAAGGAGAAAAATGTCGCAATTCGTCGGTGCGCCCATCTTTGACGCAGACCAACACATGTATGAGACAGCTGATGCTCTGACAAAATTTCTTCCTGAGAAGTACCAATCTGCTGTCCAATTCGTGCAGATTGGTCGCCACACTCGGATTGCGATTAAGGGTCACATAACGGACTACATTCCTAACCCAACTTTCGACCGAGTTGCCGTACCTGGCGCACATGAACGCCATTACGCCGGACAGAATCCTGAAGGCCTTTCGCTGAAAGAAATGACCGGCCGAGGTATCGATGCGCTACCGGCATTCCGCAATCCACAGGATCGCCTGTCTGTTCTCGATGAGCAAGGTGTGCATGAATCATTTATGTTCCCTACTCTTGCCAATCTTGTCGAACACAGCGCTGCAGAAGATTATGAACTTGTCGCTGCGATCATCCATGCACTGAATCAGTGGATGCTTGAAACGTGGACTTTCGATTACAAGAGTCGAATCTTTGCAACGCCAGTTATCAACTGTGGAATGGTCGACAATGCCCGCCGCGAATTTGAGTATGTCGTAAGCAATGGGGCCAAGATCGTGCTCATCAAGCCATCAGCTGTGTACGGCCCGCAAGGATGGCGCTCTCCTGCGCTTCCTGAATTCGATGCGTTCTGGAGTGATGTTGAATCATCTGGCATCCCAGTCGCGATCCATGCCAGCCAGGCGCCATTGAGTGGGTATATCGATCAATGGGAACCACCGGGCTCAAATAACTTCATGACGCAAGGTGTCTTTCGGAATTTGGTGTTGGGCCATCGCGATATTTCAGACATGGTGGCAAGTTTGATTTGCCACGGCACTCTTACACGATTCCCAAAGCTGAAAATCATGAGTGTCGAAAATGGCAGCGACTGGATCAAGCCGCTCTTCAACGATTTTTCCACCTGGATGAAGAAAATGCCGCAGGCATTTGAAGAGAATCCTCATGAGGTCTTTCGCCGAAACATGTATGTGAGCCCATTCTGGGAAGGCTCAGTGCAAGGCCTAGTGGACTTGGTTGGCCGGGATCGTGTTCTTTATGGGTCTGACTACCCACATCCTGAAGGCTTGGCTGAGCCGCTCGGCTTCTTCAAATATGCCGAGCCAATGGACGAGAACCTCACCTACGACTTCATGGGTGACAACGCACGCCGCATGATGGGAATGCCAGTGCAAAATCCTGCAGGTGACGCGCTCGCAATGTCAGCTTGAGCTTTTGGTGTTGATGCCTAGCCACAACTTGGCTTAGGCATCAACACCGCCCAGCACAAGCCGAATTGCTGCTTGCCTTAAGTCGTTGCTATCTGATTGAGAATCTGCGCTACTCGAACTGAATCTGCGATCGGCACCACCCAAGCAGGATCGCCAAGAATCGTAGCGCTTACTTGCTCAACCATAATCTGATACGCATCAACCGCGGGAAATGTTTCTTCGCGACCATTGATCGACAGAGCGCTCGTTGTTTTCCATGAAGTAAAGGCTGCGTCACCGAGCATCGATACTGAACCTTCGCTTCCAACTACTTCCAATTTTTGGAACTCGGGTTGCTCGAAAGAACTGATCGACTCAACCGTGATCGAATTCGCGAGCACGCCGTTGACTTTGGTTGTGAGATCAACTCCACTAGCGCCAAGTGACCGATCCACCGATAACAATGTGAGTTCCTGCGCGCAACCACCAAGGCCAACCCACGCGTGAACTTCATACACTCCAACATCAAGAAGTGCCCCTCCGCCCATCTGCGGATTCGCCCGGTAATTGCCTTCAATGCTTCCTTCGAAAGTGAAAGCAGTTGAAATCTTGCTCACGTCACCAATTTCGCCTGACTGCACAACCTCAACAAACCTGCGAAACCTTGGATGCCAACGTGACCACACTGCTTCAACAAGAAGCTTTCCATTGGCTTCGGCTGTTTGCGCCATGAACAAGACTTCGAGAGCATTTAGCCCTAATGGTTTCTCACACAACACGTGCTTGCCAGCTTCAAGGGCGTTAATAACCCACTCAAAGTGCTGATGATTCGCGAGCGAAATATAGACAGCGTCAACTTTTGGATCGTCGAGTAAATCTTCATATGAATCAAATACGACTTCAGGTGAAAGTGACCAAGACCTTTCACGATCACGACTTGCGACTGCATAGAGTTTCGCATTTGAGGCTTCGTGCACAGCCCCTGAAAGCGCCGTCTGCGCTATCGCGCCAGCTCCCAGGAAACCCCAGTGAACGCTCATGAGCGAAGCAGGTTCGGAACTACTGGGAGGCCGTTGAGCTTTGCGGATGCTTCTGCGGCTTCCATCACTGCGACAACATCTCGCGATTGCTGTGCAGTCACCGACATAACCTCGTTGTTATTGATGTATTCAACAATCGAGGCATGAAATGAATGTGGTGGCACACTTAACAACTCAATTGGCTCACGTGTGCCATCTGGGTGATGTAGCGAAAGAATGGCTGGAAGATCTGCAACCTTTGGCTCGGCTGCTACATCCCAATCACCAACGATCGCGCCTTTGGTCCCCAGCGCGTAGAACTTTGGTTTGCGAGCTGCAGCAAGATCAGAGTGAATAAATGTTGCCTGGGTGCCATCGACAAACGTGATGGTCACATGCGCATGGTCAGCATTGGTCACAAGATTCCAATGCCTCTTGTGATTGACTCCAGATACGTAGTCCACCTGCGATGGCAAAATCGTGAGCGCCTGATCGAGGAAATGACTACCCCAGTCAAATATTGCTCCACCAGAAATTTCCGCGTCCGTGTGCCAGTGCCTACAAGGTTCGGTATAGCCACCCACGAATGATTCGTAATGGAAAACCTCACCAATCACGCCTGACTTGATCAGTGCGGCCATCGTTACGTAATCTGCATCGAACCGACGATTTTGGTACACCACTAAAAGCAAGTTCGCTTCTTCTGCCTGTGCCATTAATTGATCGCACTCGCTGGCTGAAAGTGCCATCGGTTTTTCAACAACCACGTGAATTCCGCGGCTCAAAGCCGCTGCCGCCCAGGCAAAGTGACTATTGGGCGGGGTAGAGATGATGACCAAATCAATGAGCCCAGAGTCAAGCATTGAATCTGCGTCATTGAAGGTTGTGATGTTCGGCGCGAGTTCGAGCGCTGCAGCGAGCCGTTGCGGATTCTGGTCGCACACGGCAACCAAGGAAAGCCCGTCTGTAGCCTGCACGGCGAGGTTGTGTTCATGGCCAATTTGGCCGTAGGCAAGCAGCCCAACACGTAAGCCAGCGGCTTCCATGCAAACCTCCCCCTCGAGGTCCATCCCAGTTTTTCACTGGGAAACTCTGTCTGATTCAAATATGCAGGTTTCAGTATTGCGGATGTCCGATTGCTGCCGACAGTTGCTCCGTAAACTAAAAAATATTCACTTGCAAAAGCGCTCCGAGCTGGCCCGTTCAGGGCTTCATCAAACCCGCCAGCGACTCCAGCACTAGGGCTAAGTCGATCTCCGGCGGCACAAAACTGCACGCTTCAAGGTTGGCTTGTGCCCGCTGAGCTAAGGCTTCAAGTCCCTGCTTATTTCCCCGCGCCAGATGAGTGAGTGCTGCGGCCCATTGTGCTAACGCTTGCCATGCTGCCCGTTCATTTTCTGGGCAGCACTTCCAGCGCTGCTCAAAAACTTCATGTGCATGAAAAGGTAGATCCTGAGCCAGATATTCATTTCCGATAGACCATGCTTCAGCATTGCTGATTTGATCGCGCTCAACTACCCCAGGAAATGCTTGCTCAAGAGATCCTCGAAGGGGTCTCCCGTAACGATCACGCGCCTGTTCACTCACACAATCGAGGATAAGGGCTCTAGGCCTAAAACGCTTTCAAAATGTCTTCAACGCGATCCTTGGCATCACCAAACAGCATCGCTGAGTTCTCAAGGAAAAAGAGTGGGTTCTGAACGCCCGCGTAACCCGATGCCATGGAGCGTTTAAACACGATGACATCGTTCGCATTCCAGACTCGTAGAACTGGCATACCTGCGATCGGGCTACTCGGATCGGTCTCAGCTGCCGGATTGACCGTGTCATTGGCTCCGATGACCAGCACAACGTCAGTGTCCGCGAAATCATTGTTGATCTCGTCCATTTCCAAAACGATGTCATAAGGGACCTTCGCTTCGGCAAGCAGCACATTCATGTGTCCTGGTAGACGCCCCGCAACTGGATGGATGCCAAATCGCACGGTGGTTCCGTTCTCGCGCAATTTGCGAGTCAACTCGGCTACTCCGTATTGAGCCTGGGCAACAGCCATGCCATAGCCGGGAGTGATGATCACTGACTTTGCGGTTCGAAGTAGCTCGGCAACTTGTTCAGCATTTACTTCCCGGTGGTCGCCATAATCGGTGTCATGGCTCGGCCCAGCCTCGATGCCAAAGCCGCCAGCGATTACTGAAATGAACGAACGGTTCATTGCGCGACACATGATGAATGACAGGTAAGCACCCGATGAACCCACTAATGCGCCAGTGACGATGAGCAGATCGTTCTCGAGTAGGAAGCCTGAAGCTGCCGCAGCCCAACCGGAGTAACTGTTGAGCATCGATACTACGACTGGCATATCGCCACCACCGATGGAAGCCACGAGGTGCCACCCAAGTGCAAGCGCGACGATAGTCACTGCGATGAGTAACCACAGACTTGGCGAAATACAGAACCACACCGTTAGTGCAACGAAGGCAACAAGTGCTCCAATATTGAGCAAGTTCTTGCCTGGCAAAACCATCGGATTGGACTTCATTCGCCCCGAAAGTTTGCCAAAAGCAACAATCGAGCCAGTAAAAGTTACGGCTCCAATGAAAACACCGATGAATACTTCGGCATGATGAATCCCAAGAGTTCCCTGCGCAATCAGATGCGCCACTTCCAATGGATCTCCGCCACCTTCAACTTGCAGGTAGCCGCTCCAGCCAACAAGTACAGCGGCAAGACCAACGAATGAGTGCAAAATCGCAATGAGTTCCGGCATCCCGGTCATCTCAACCACTCGCGCTCGCCAGAGACCGATTGCGCCACCAATAACCATTGCGATGCCAAGCAAGATCAGCCCGATCGCATCGATCCCGCGATCAACAGCCAGTGCAATTGTTGCGACCAGAGCTATAGCCATCCCAGCAATGCCGTAGTTGTTTCCAGCTTTGGCGGTTTCATGCTTGGACAAAGCGGCAAGCGCCAAAATAAACAGGAGTGCCGCGACTAGGTATGCCGCCTGCGCAGAGGATTCAATTGTCACGATGAATTAACTCCTCGAGAACATCGAAAGCATCCGGCGAGTTACAGCGAACCCTCCGAAAACGTTGATGCTGGCTAGCAAGATGGCGATGAAAGCGAGAATGGATATGGCCGTGTCACCGTGGCCGATCTGAAGTAGTGCCCCAACGATGATGATTCCTGAGATCGCGTTCGTCACTGACATCAGCGGTGTGTGGAGTGCGTGATGCACGCTACCAATCACGTAGTAGCCAATCACGATTGCAAGCACGAAGACAGTCAGATGGACGCGCAAGGAAACGGGAGCAGCTGCAACTAGTAGCAACAGCAAGGCTGCACCTAATCCGATATAGGTGTAGCGGCGTTGTGAAGACATGGGAACTTTGATTGGTGTTGGTGCCACCGGAGCAACCGCGGCTTGCGACGGAGCCGCAGAAACTTGCACTGCAGGCGGCGGCCAAGTTACTTCGCCATCTCGAGTAACAGTGATGCCCCGTTGTACGACGTCATCCCAATCTAGATATACGACGCCATCTTTAGCCGGAGTCAGCAACTTCATCAGGTTGACCAGATTGGTTCCAAAGAGTTGGGACGCCTGTGCCGCAAGGCGACCAGCAAGGTCGGCGTATCCGATGATTGTTACGCCATTAGCTGTAACTACTACCTGATCTTTGACTGTGCCTTCAACATTGCCACCGTTTGATGCGGCCATATCTACTATGACGCTGCCGCGCTTCATCGTCGCAACCATCTCTGCAGTGATGAGCACCGGCGCAGCGCGTCCAGGAATCAGTGCCGTTGTAATGATGATGTCGACATCGGGCGCCCACTGCGAATAAAGCGCCGCAGCGCGCTCGTTGTAATCGTCTGACATCTCTTTTGCATAACCCGTAGCCGAGACTTCAACCTCGGCTGAGGCAACCTCTAAATACTGACCGCCTAGCGAGGCAACTTGATCTGCAACTTCAGGGCGCGGATCCGTGGCATACACGATCGCGCCCATGCCGCCAGCTGTGCCAATAGCGGCCAGACCGGCAACGCCAACACCAGCGACAAGAACCTTGGCAGGCGGAACCTTGCCAGCAGCAGTGATTTGGCCAGTGAAGAACCGACCGAAAACATTTGCGGCTTCGATTACTGCCCGATAGCCGGCGATGTTGGCCATCGAACTGAGTACGTCGAGTGACTGTGCGCGGGATATACGTGGCACTGCATCCATTGCTAGCGCTGTGATGTTGCGAAGAGCCAGATCATTCAATAAATCAGGGTTCAGGCTTGGGCTAATCAATGAAACTAGGACAGCACCATCGAGCACACGCTCTAGTTGCTCGGCTGAAGGCGCGTTGACACCGAAAACAATATCGGCGCCGGTCGCTGCATTTATTTCCGCTCCGGCAGCAACGTAGGCTTCGTCAGCGAAATCGGCTAACGCTCCTGCACCTGGCTCGACGATCACGCGATATCCCAATGATATCAACTGGACCACAGTTGCCGGAGTTGCAGCAACGCGGGTCTCCCCTATTGCCTCCTCCTTGAGGACACCAATAATCACTACATGCTCCTCGAGGATGACAATTGACAGGCCTCAATAAGCAGCCAACCAAACGTCAATATATAGCCTGCCAATAAAGGAAGGTGTGCGAATCCCCTATCGATAGACACCAATCTCTCCCCAGGTCCTAGGCTTGAGCATATGGGTGAAAGAAGCGCTGATCGCGAGTCATACTTTCCCGCAATCGAAAAGAAGCACGGCCTGCCGATGACATATTGGTTTGATCAAATGAAAGAAATTGGGGATCTGAAGTACGCCGAACAGATTGCTTTCCTGCGCGAGAATCACGGCTTCAGTCAAGTTCATGCAAATGCGCTTGTGCTCTATAGCCGAGGTTCGAAAAGTCCGCAGCGAGTCTCCTCAATCGGCGAGTTCCTAGAGCCATTTGATGAAACCAAACGAGCGACAGTACACAAGATCTTTCAAGCCGTCACGAAGAAGTACCCAGACATGGAACTTGTCATTGCCTGGAATCAGCCGATGCTCAAACAGGATGGTCAATACATCTTGGGATGTTCGGTGCACACGAATCACATATTGATTGCTCCGATTAGTACGGCCGTGCTGGAACAATTTAAGCCGCGCCTTGCCAACTATCAAGTCAATAAGAAGACCTTCAAAGTGCCCGTGGATTGGGCTGTGGATGCATCACTCTTGCAGGACATGGCGACAGCACGCCTAGCTGAATTTGAATAAATCCATCAAATACCAAATATTCACTATTAGATATTTAAGAAACTTTGACTAGTACTTGAGCTAGCGGAGTAAGCGGTGGTGATGGCTTATTAGCAGTAGCCGGCGCGAATGGTTCATTCCACAGCGTCGATGACGACGGACAAATCTGCAGCACGCTCATCCCGTAAATTCCCGACTTCTTTGGCCAACTCACGACCAATGGGAAATACAGGGGTGTATCAAATGGTGCTGGTGCGCCCTGCTTGATCCAAGTAATCAATGCGCCACCATTGCTTTGCTTGGTGATAGCTGAACTCCACCCAGTCACAGGCTTAGGAATAACACCGCGCCATGGCTTGCCTGTGAAGGCCTGCACTTGCATGGTGCCTTGCGCTCCATCAATGCAACCGTGCTGAACCTCAAGAGTCATCGGACTTGTTGTTCCGGCAATTGCATCCTTGCCGTTTAGCTCGATGATGGCATGCCCTTGGGCCGGCGAACCAACTGCGAATAATGACCCGGCTACTACTGCGAGCGCGAACAGGGCAGAGGCGGGGCGGGGCCCAAAGTGGAAGTTCATGGCCAAATCGTAGCCGCACGCTAGGGGGGTCAAATACAAAACGACTAATGAAACCCGAGGCGGAGAAGTACCATCAGCAACATGTGCCACGACGACATCAGCCGCCCACCTGCTTCCCCACGATCTGAGCCGGTCACGGATCATCGCGGGCTCACACTTCGTAGCGCCGATGGAACTTCGTTCTCTGCTTTCTACGCAACCTCGGCAACGCCCAAGGTCGGTGTCGTGATCCTGCCTGATGTGCGAGGCTTGCATCCCTTCTATGGGGCGCTCGCAGAGCGGTTTGCGGAAGCTGGATTAACAGCGGTAGCCGTCGACTACTTTGCTCGCACTGCTGGAATTTCGGAAACCGGTTGGCGACCTGAAGATTTCGACTGGCAAACACACATCAAGGATGCGTCACCTGTACAGGTGAATGATGAAACCCGGGCGGCAATGGACTTCTTGCGTTCTCAACATGGAGACAGCCTCCCAATCATCACGGTCGGATTCTGTTTCGGCGGAGGTCAAGCCTGGCGCCAATCATCAAGTGATCTCGACCTCGCAGCAGTTATTGGTTTCTATGGCCGGCCCGACACGGTGGGCCGTGCAGCAAAGCATTCGAAGAAACCAACCATCATGTTCATCGCTGGAGCAGACTCCACACCGGTTGCCGATCAACTCGCTCTCGCAGAGGAAATGCGACTGGGTGGCGCTGATGTTGACACTGTGGTCTACGAAGGCGCCCCACACTCCTTCTTTGATCGGGCATTCGACGAGTGGGGCGATGTTTGCGCTGATGTGTGGACTCGTATTCTCGCGTTGACTGACCGCTTGGCTGATGCGAGCGCAACTACTCGTTGAGTTGTAATGCGAAGTTTGCAGAAATGTGATTCCCACATCTATCCATCAAGCACTCGAACGAGTCACCTCATGCTTATTTGGTGATGCGAAGTTCAACCTTGTACTCAGAATCACTCAACACCGAGAAGACCACAGTTCCTCGTGCCCCGGCATAGTTGCCCGTGCCGCCGGTGATCGGATAAGTCTCGGTTAAATCCGGAACCGTCCCCGCAGGAACACTGATGATCTTCTCCATCAAAATCAGTCCGGCTTTGAGATTCAGTTGAATCAGCGAATCACGATTTTCTCGACCACCTGGAATTGCCACTGCAACGGTGATTCCGCGGAAGTTATAGGTGCCAGCATCGGTTCGACCGCGCTTACTTCCCATGACCCCAACGGAAAAGGCCATATCCCCGACCGATGCGCCAGTCGTTCCCAAGTCAAGAACCTGACGCGAGCTCCGCTTCAAGAAGTAGCTCTCGGAATTAGGTGCGGCGAAAGCTGGCGAAACAATTGCAGCCGTGAGACCGGCAGACATAAGTGCAGTTACGGATTTCTTTGCGCGCATAGTGGGTATCTACTTTCCAGGGTCAGCGAAGATTCGGGGCGATCAAGGAATAGCTCTCGGTGCTAGTCACCAGTCACAAATTCTGTTGCTCAACTTTCCACGTTTTCTTGTGCGACAAAACGAGCAGACATGCAATCGCTCCTAGGAAGAAAATCGCGCCCTGTACGCCGTAAACAAAGAACCTCGCAAGGTCAGGGTTCTCCATCCAGCTATCAACTTCTCTGCTGAGATTCTTTACGGCCCAAAGTGATGCGCTAAGTGCGGTGATAACGACAGCAGGTAGGCCAATACGAAGTGTCAAATGCTCAACATGTGCAATGACTGCAGCGGCAATAAGTGCCGGTCCAATTACAGCTAAAGCAGCATCGAACTGGTTGGTTCGTTCAGTAGCCAACTGAAAGAAACTAATTCCGTAGATAAGCATTCCCACTGCCAGTGCGGTCAATTGGAAGAAGGTCGCGTGAATTTCAGTCTCAGCAGACTTATCTCCATGTTCGAGTCGAGCTTCCTTTCGAGCCATGACTACAAATGTGCCAATTGACCCTAGAGTCCATGCCGCGCCCCAAGCGACGTACGAGAATTGACTCCATGTTTGCGTACCGCTCAGACTGGGATCAATGGCGTAAGGAATCCAGACGGCAGCCGCTGCAATAATTCCAAGATTGTAAAAAACTAATGCAGCGAGCCCGAATCGCGGTCTGTGGTGATCAAGGTGATTGATGAGTGCTGCCGCGAGATTAAGTGTGCCTAGCGTCAATAGGACGTACTCGAATCTGGTTCCCGTTGGCGCCCAACACAGCAGCGACTCCCCAATTCCAAGAGCCAGGAATCCAATCGCAGCCAGCAAAACAGATGTGTGGCTCACATGAATTGGCTCAGCTTCGCGGGTAGAACGCGACATGCGTGAAGTCCACGCGCCTGGCTTTTGGATAAGACTCATGTCGCGATACTCCTTATATATGAGCCGGAAAGTTTGAGACGACCATGAGCAACCAACGATGCGATCACTTCAAGCCACATCCAACCGCTCGTTTCTTGAACTTTGGGGGAAACGTACCCCATATCCGCCACCATCCGGTGGGGATACGTTTCGACACTCCAAAGTTCATTGGTCATGCGCAGAACTCAAATGCTGTCGGGTGCTCAAGGTTCGCATTTTGGACACTGATCTGGCGAAGGTAGCTCGGTGGCGCGTAATGATTGGTAACGTCTGCCAAGTGAATTCTCGCCCAGCTACCCCCCATTCCTCCAAACCGGAAACTTGGGTCACTGGGGATAATTTCGGCATTTCAATCCCCGCTGATCCCGCCGCACTTATAGAAGGTGGAGCCGAGTTCCTCACAACAGCCTTCCATGCCGGCGGCAGGTTGGATACGAACAACAAAGTCACGGCCATTGTTGATTCTGCTGAGTTCTTCGACGGTGGAAGCGGCAAAAAACTCAAGCTGACCGTTACGTACGCGCAGCCAGACCCCACTTTGCCCGAGCGTCTTTTCGTGAAGTTCTCTCGTAACTTTGATGATGCACTCTGGGACAGCGCCAAGCACATGATGCTTTCCGAGGTGAACTTCGCATTGCTCTCGCGATCGCCCGACTTCCCAGTGATGGTGCCACTTCTTATGTTCGGTGACCTCGAGACTGCTTCTGAAACCGGCCTACTCATCACCGAGTTGATTCCCTACGGCGAAGGAAACGTGGAGGTCGCCCACCCCAAGTGCATGGATTACCTCATACCTGATGCAGTCGATAATTACCGCGCCATCTTTCGAAGCATGGGACGGCTGGCAGGAGCGCATCGCGCTGGAAAGCTTGCACCAGAGTTCGATGAGGTTTTCGCTAATGCGGAGCAAGGCTCGGCACAGTTCCGCGGCCGGGCATCAGATGAGCAGTTGGTGCAGTGGGCGCACCGAATGTTCGACTTCATTCAGCGATATCCAAAACTCTTTCCAGAGAATCTTCATGATCCAGCATTACGCGAGCACTTCATTTCCTACATGGCCGACGTTTCTGCCGCACGTGACCGCATCAACGAAATCCTCGCGAGCGGTCGTCCGCATCTCGTTGCATTTGCGCACTGGAACGGCAACATCGACAACTGCTGGTTTGAACGCGACGAGCAGGGCGAACTTCAGTGCGGCTTCATCGATTGGGCCAACTGCGGAGTGCTACCTCTCCCGCAGATTGTCGGTGGTTCGCTTGGCTGTTCCGAACCCTACGTCTGGGCTGAGAACCTCGATGAGTTGTTGGGCATTTTCGTTGATGAGTTCGCGGCTCAGGGGGCACCACCGTTGAACCTTGATGAACTGAGTCTGCATGTTCGACTCTCAATGGCATCCAATTTCGGTATTTCAATGGCAGCTCCCGTAGCTGTTGCTCGCGATATTGCAGACATCGATTCCGTCTCCGGCCCTCGTGACCCAATCTTCAGAGAGCTCTACACGTCACGAGTCATGTTGCACACGATGACGAACATGTTGGAGAACTGGCAGAACCTTGAGCTCGGAGACTTGGTTCGATCACTTCGGTGATACTTCGTCAGACCACCCGAAACTGCTGAGACTTACTGCCATTCAAGGGCCTTCGTGGCGTAAGCACTGATTACTTGATCTGGCGCTATCGTCAATAACACTCTTCGTTAGCCGCTGAGCAGCGTTAGGAAGCCGCCATGACTTCAGTCCTCATCACCAGCGGTGGACCTCAGATGCGCCTGCGACTCAGAGAACTGAACCCGATGCGTAGGAGTGAATTGTGTTCCTTGCGTGTTCTTTGACACGATGCCCAAATGAACTTCACTCATCTGCGTCGAATGAGCAGCGCGTCATTGATCATTGCTACAACAACAGCGATCGCTTTCGCCGGTGAAGCCAGCGCCTGCACCAGAGTGCTTTGGAACGATAATTCCCAAGCAGTCTTATCGAGTCGCAGCATGGATTGGGAACCGAGTACTTCTAAGCCTGTTCTTGTTGCCTCTCCTCGCGGCATCGCACGTGTCGGGAGTTCTGTTGGAACTACGACAAAGAATCTGGTGAATCCGGCTCGTTAGAATGCGAAATATGGCTCAGTGTTTGTCACCGCGGAAGATTCTGGAACTGCGGATGGAATGAACGAGAAAGGCCTTACTGCGCACGCCCTTTGGCTCAACGCCACGAACTACGGTCCCCGAGACTCCAGCAAACCCGGTGTCAACGTCGGCTTATGGGCTCAGTACATGTTGGATAACGCAGCAACAGTAAATCAGGCCGTGGCTGCCGCAAAAGAAATTCAAGTGACTGCCCTAGCACTCGGTGACCTTGTAGTTCCTTTGTCCCTTGCGGTTGAAGACCCATCCGGTGACTCTGCAATCCTGCAATACATCGATGGGAAGCTCGTTGTCCATCACGGGCATCAATTCCGAGTGCTCGCCAATGATCCGGCCTATAACGAAGCGTTAAAACTCGTCAATCCAAACGGATATGTCGACTTCACCCGAAACGACCCGTTACCAGGTAATACAAATTCCTCAGATCGATTTGTGCGGGCCAATTTCTATTTAGATTTCTTACGGCGCACGCACCCCGCCAGTCTGGAAGCTGCAAAGGCTGGACTTATGTCGGTTGCCCGCAACGTCTCCGATCCCATCGGTGCGCCAATGGATCAACCTGGAACAGTGGATGAAACGGACTACCGGACTTTGTCTGACCTCACTCATCGCACCTACGCGTTCGAACCGACTCGTCGTCTCGCGCTACTTGTCACCGACTTATCAAAGTTGGATTTTCGCGCCGGTCAGCCAGTGCGAACTCTGAACCCACTCGATCCAAAATTAAATGGAGATGTCACCTCGCGCTATGTGACTTCCTCGCGGAAGAGCTAGCCCGCAGCCGCCCTTGAACAGCGACGCAGATGGTAAAATCAATTGATGCAATTTGACCTTAGATCCCAAGCCTTTATAACGGATCCGTATCCGGTCTACCGCACAATGCGAGATCAGGCGCCGATTTGGCGCGACCCCTTCACTAACCATATTTTTGTTACTCGTTATGACGATGTGCTGAACGTTCTTAAAGACCAACGCTTTGGCAGCGATCGAATTCACGACCGACTCAAGCGGGTTCCGGACGACATTAATACTGACGGTTTACGTGACATGCTGGTCGATCGCCTTGTTATGACTGATGGTGATCGACATCGCGATTTGCGACGTGAAGTCGGCTCGGCTTTCACCGCAGCCAAAGTTCGCACGTACACAAAAGAAGCTGAGTCGGCCGTTACGTCTGCGTTTGATCGGTTTAGCGAAAGTAAGACCCTCGACGTCTTAAACGACCTCGCCCTGCCAATCCCATCGCAAGTCATCTTGACTGTGCTTGGTCTACCTCCACGTGATCACGTTCAACTACGCCAATGGGCAGAAGATTTTTACCTCTGGCTTGCGCACAGCCCAGACAACATCAGCGTACGAACTGAACGTGCGATTGCATCTGTTGACTCAATCGCTGCGTACATTCGGCAGGAACTAGTGGCCACCGCAAATGAAGATGAGTCGAGTTACCTGGATCGAATGTCGATCAATCTGCGCGATGGTCGAATGACTGAAATTGAAGTTG
Source organism: Candidatus Nanopelagicales bacterium (assembly GCA_044240165.1). Classification (GTDB taxonomy): domain Bacteria; phylum Actinomycetota; class Actinomycetes; order S36-B12; family S36-B12; genus UBA11398. The sequence goes on along the minus strand of JBIIAA010000018.1, from coordinate 4,335 downwards.
TTGCTAACCTCATCGGAGTCATCAATGCCGCTCATGAGACAACCACCAGCCTCATCTTGAATGGCACTTTGGCCTTGCTTAATAACCCTGACCAGCTTCAGATACTTTTAGACGAGCCAGACCTCATCCCTAATGCCGTCGAGGAGATGCTGCGCTTCGATAGTCCGTCCCAAATTATTTCGCGCATTGCACGTGAGAACGTAACTCTTGGTGGCGTCAACATTGAAGCCGGAGACATGATCGCGCTGGTTCTCGGCTCGGCGAATCGAGATGAACGCGCCTACTCCCAGCCTGATGATTTCGATGTCCGCAGAGACGAACGAATGAATTTGGCCTTTGGTCATGGCAGTCACTTCTGCACTGGACGTGGACTTGCTTCTTTGGAATTTGGAATCATCTTCCGCAATTTGGTGCCTTTACTTCCCAATGCACGAATAACCACAGGTGATATCGAGTGGCGTCCCACTCCTGCCTTTCGAACACCCAATGCCCTCTCAATTGAGTTCGACACTGTGGCAATCACCATCGCAGAATTTGGCGGTAACTGGTGGTCACGCGTTCCAACGAAACGCTGAAGCGACACATACATAGAAGTACGCACATCTCGTCAAGCAGCCGGATCAACTCGACACCCCTGCGTGTCATCCCCTTGCTACCGCTGCGGCGCAGGCTTGTCCGGGGAATACGCGCATTCGAGGTTTCTGGGGCCGAGTTTGAGTGTCAGCAGGTACTCGGTCACTGGTGCGTTAACACAATCCGACGGGGTGAACAGATAAGCGACATGCTGGGTGCTGTTGTAAGTGATTGTGCGTGACCCGACGAAAGTGTTCGCAAGGCTGCGTCCCCACACCCAGGGGGTTGCCGCATCACCAGAGGACAGTACGAACAGGGGCGGTGTCTTGAGATTGGTCATGCCTGACGCACTGGAAACAGCAGGTGACAGGTCCTTTGGAGCAAGCCTGAAGCATGCGGCAGAGTTGCTAATGAATAAAGGTGACGTCGTACCGAAGTTGCGCGCGATTGGTTCCGAGGCGGCAGCTAATTCCGCCACTGTCGGACGATCGTGCAGGTCCGAGCAGTTGACGAGCACCTGAACAGGCGCTAATTTCGCAGACCCTTCTATGACTGAGTGCACTACTTCAGCAATGGCCGCGACCACCGCAAGTTGCTTGGCGCGCGCGCCCGGCGTCTTCGCGGTGATGCCCCCGTACAAGTTGTTGACTAGAGCCCGCGCAGTCGGGTACTGACTCTGGGCCGTCAGGAGTTGGCGAAACTGCTCTGCCCAATCCCAACGGGTGAACTCGGTGCCGTCGGGTAGCGCCACGACCGTGGCATCGAGATAGTCCTCGATCACGGTGATCTTGCGCGCCGTCTCTGGGGCCGCCAAGGCAGGGAACAGTTGTGTGGAAATCCACAAGTTGGACGGAAACGACGTACCAAGCCCATACGTCGTCTCGCCCGCCGGCATGCTGCCATCCATGATCAGAGCCCGCAATTTGCTGGGGAAAGCGCGCGCATAGGCGTACCCGATTCGGGTGCCGTAGCTCATACCCCAGTAGTTCCACGCCGAGTAGCCAAGCGCCACCCGCAGCGCATTGAGGTCACGAATGACCTGCCACGTGCCTACATACGGGGCCGAATCTGGGTTAGCCGCTAGGCAGGCGGCATTAGCCGCCCCATTCTCATCTGCGTGCTTCTGCCAGAACTCCCGCCAGTCCACCGGACCGGTCGATGGCGGATACAGTTCTGGGTACTGGCAACCGGAATCCTCGGAGCCGACAATGACGGTTACCTCGCGAATAGCGCCACCACGGCGGAATTCCACCACCAGCGACTCGCCCGGCACAGACGAGCGGAATTCCGCGAGCACATCGGCGACGTTGCTTATTGCGCGATCACTGATCTTGATGATGATGTCGCCCTTGACCAGGCCTGCCTTGGCAGCTGGTGAACCCGGCTTGGTCCCGGCAATCTTGGCCCCACCAGGCTCACCTGGCGCCAGACCGAGTCCCACGAAAGGCTGAGCTGGGCCAGTGATCTTCGGCCCGCTACCTCCCACGCCACGCGGATCCCATCCCACGAAATCGAACTTGGAGACCACGTCATCCGGGAGCAGTGAGTAGACGCCCGGAAAGGCCTCAACCCCGGACCCACCCGGACCGCCCGGGTTGAAGGTCAGTCCACCCTTGCCCTCCTTGGAGCGCATCACTCGCACATCGATGGTCGTCGTCCGACCATCGTTTGGGTTCTGCCAATCCAAGGGGACCGTGAGCCTGGCGCACTGCACGCCAGAAGGCAGCGACTTAGGCGGGCACTTGAAGTAGGACAACTTCGGCTCGAAGGCTGCGGCCGCTGGAGCCGCCGAAGCCACAGCACCCGTCAGACCCGCGAGCAGCGATGTTGCGCACGCCAGACCCGCGAGGGTTCGCACAGTTCCTCTGAATTTCATGAAATCTCCCGCGCACTCCTGGCCGTTGTCGGCTCATTAATCCAGTGTCGAACCGCTGGCATGCTGAGAAACAAGCAAACGACGATTACGGCAAGGTAACCGGCATGGTAACCAGCAAGGCTTCCGCGACCACCGGCACCACCTCCGTAGAGATATTCGTGAAAAGGTTTACCGGCTGGGGCATCCCCATCTAGCCCCAGAAAAATCTCACCCCCCTACATGCCTCATCAGGCTCGAAGGGGGTTCTTTTTCTATGTTTGGCACTGGGTACAGGAAACCGCCTTGGGTACAGTACTGGGTACAGTAACGATTTTTAGAGGTTTTTATTGTCTGCCTAAAACAGAAGAAACCATTGGTATATATAGGGTTTTCGTGGAGCCGCCTCGGGGAACCGTCGCTGCACTCCTCCCCACCCCGGACCTACGCATTACTGGGAAGCATGTCCATAGGCGACTGTGACTGTCTGTTGATGAAGTGAATCCCTCATGCGTTGTATGTATCTGTCTGACTTTGTACGTGGTTGTACACCTACACATTGCGGCAAGATTGCGGCAAGATCCAGACACCTACCTATCTGTCTCTTGCACACCCAGCTGAAACTCGCCAACATCGCCAGTCTGACCCCGACCCTGGCCACCACCGCTTTTACAACAAATGCAAAGAGAACCGATCACAAACTAGAAGTGCTAAATAGATGGAGTAATGAAGGGCTAAAAAATCCCGGACCGGGCAAACCGGTAATGGTTTGAACTCGAATTCCCGTAACCGGTACTAGCAATCCCGTGCGCGCCAGCAACGAAAGTGAGTCTTGAACTGATTCCGAACCTACCTAAGCATCGATAATCTGGTTACAGGTAAAGACGTCCGAAGTGCCTATTCTTGAAACGTACGCGTCGGGCACGACACCGAACGCTTCTAAGCACACAGTCGTAGCGTCAAATCCCGCGGGCGCATAGACGAGGTAGTAGCCCCAGGTGCCAAGCAAGAGCGAGCATGCTGGGTCTGTGTATACCAACGCCCCAATAGCAAGAGACCAGCCGCCTTGGAAGTTGAGGTAGCCCCCTCTCCCAAGGTAAACACATCCAGCGGAAGGGTGCGCGGGTGCGCCACTACCTACTGGCACTGGGGTTTTCGCCCACGTAATACTGCGCGTACATACCCAACCACCAGCGCCCTTATTAGCCCACTGCTCCCAACCTGGTTTCCACGTCGCATCCGGACCCCACGATGCTTGCCACGGAGTTTCACCAACCTGCGCAACACACGCCTCTGTTTGACTCGCCCGTTGATAACCCTGCACCTGTATCGAATCAGCAGACGCAATATTGGCACCAAACAACGTGCCAGCAACCACTACCAACACCGACAGCGCGGCTAGGAAAGTTGTCGAACGAACTGACTTAAGAACTGACATCACGTATTCCAACCGCTGGGGGGACTTAACCCAGCGAGGAGGGGCTCTCGCCGAGCGCAAAACGAGGTGCAAGTGCACGCCCGAGCGCTGCGACGCGGGAACGATAAAGCCAACAAGAGGGACAATAACGCAACGATACGAAGCAGCAGACCCGCATCGGCCATATCGGAAAGAGTTTCATGTGTACAAAAGGCGCAAAGGCTCCGAATTGCCCAGACGAACTCTAAGGAACTCACAAGGCACAGATACAGACTGCACATGATGTAGAGACCTATATATATGTGTTGACAAAAGGTCACTCGTGAATTCCTTGACGAACTTTTTCGTGAGGAAATGGAGCCGCCTCGGGTGCCATGTTGCATGACATATTTATAGGGTGTCTCGCGTCATACTTATAGCCAGTTGGGGCTCGGTTCGGCTTTGCTGCACCGATGTCAAAGAACCGGATCATTGTTGAAGCTGTCCTGGCTGG
>JBIIAA010000017.1:0-21552 GCA_044240165.1 Candidatus Nanopelagicales bacterium | reverse complement strand
TCAAGACAGCGATAGCGCGGCTACACACGTAGAAGAACGGAAGAATCCTGCACGGACCCGGGTTCGATTCCCGGCACCTCCACCAGGTTGGTAGCAATACCAACGGTGAACTCCCATGGCGCATGCCCTCGCAACTTTTGTTGTGAGGGCTTTTGTGTTTTTTGAGAGCCCTCAACAGGGCTTGTTACTCCCCAGCTTGATCATGCCGGGAATTCCTCGTTGCGTAGCCGTCATCGCAAGCTGAAGGGACGTGTCTTTGAGTAGATGACTCAAAGACACGTCCCTTGTGTTAGCACTTTGAATTAGCAGCCCTGCGAGCAGGGAGTGCGCGATTAAGGAGCAAAGGGAAGAAGCACTCCGTCAATGCCATGTGCAATCTGCTTGTTGCCCATGTTGATATCGACCTTGCTCAAGATGACGTTGGGGTTGGTCAATTTTGGAGCGTAATCCCCAAGGATGATTGCTGGCTTACCCGTCACTTTGACTGCGATGACTTTGCCTTCCGCCGCAGACTTAAGCTTGGCACCATTGGCCTTTAGCGCGGCTTGAGACATGATGGCTGCGCCAGGTACAACGTGGTAAAGCAATACGTTTTCAACCGTGTCGACTCCCAGTCCGGCTACGGTCTTAAAAGCACCAGCCTCAGTAGTGACCTTTTTTCCAGATAGTGCGCTCGCAAGATTCATGAAGGCTTTGTCTGTTGGAGCAAACACCGTCAAGGCGACGCTTCCATCAGCCAGAAGCTTGACATTGGAATTTGGTTTGGCACCCAAGACAGTCTCCACAGCCTTGGTAAGAATGTCGAAGTCGGCGTAGTCGCGATCGAACTTAGCTTGGCCGACCTTTAAGACAGTTGCGATGGAAGTTTCTCCCTCGGCTGCTTGCGCAGCAGGGGCGAGGGCAGTTATTCCGAGAAAAGCTGCGGCGCCAATTGCTGCCGCCCGATTAATTTTGGTGCGCATGACTCTCTCCTTGTTGTCTGCCCTGTTTGGGCTCCATCCCTTGTGGACGGTTGCTAGTAATTCCGAAGAAGGAGGGCCTATGGATGCACGTATCTCGACATTCTTTATACATTTTTATTGGCTCTCGTTGCATCCAAATGGGCTTGATTGGGTGAATAACTAGATATCGAGGCAAACAGAGCAGGAAGGCGGCTGACAATGACGGCTACTTTGTTGCATGATTACTCCACTGTCGTGCTCCTTCGGGAGCCGGATTCACGATCGTGGGGGTCGTTTGTGGAACTCGAAGTACAGGACGCTGGAGACGATGTATCGGTGCGGTTCGTCGCGGGCGACGAACAAGCATTAGCCGATGCTTATCAGGCTTGGAGTCCTCTGGTGCACACAATTGCGAGACGAAAAACGGGGAGTGATGCTGATGCTGCAGACATCACCCAAGCGGTCTTTGTGAGCGCGTGGCGTGGCCGGGCCGGGTTTGATCCGCAACGTGGAACGCTTCCGTCCTGGCTGCTTGGGATTACCCGGCGCCGAGTAGCAGACCATTGGGAAGTGCAGTCGCGTGACTTACGTAAGTTGACGGCAGTTTCTGAAGAGCAAGATGTCAATCCTGTCGAGTCGCACGTGGACTCAGTTATTGACCGGGTCCTCTTAGCTGACGAACTTAATCGACTCGGCGAACCGCAACGACACATCATGGAGTTGGCCTTCTTCCGAGACTTGACCCATGCCCAGATAGCTCTCCAGCTGGATCTGCCGCTTGGAACAGTGAAAAGCCACATTCGTCGGTCGTTGGAACGATTGCGTATGAGATTGGAGGTGGATGGTGTCGCATATTGATGACGATGAGTTGACGATGATGAGTTTTGGCGAGCCCACCCGCCCAACTGATGAAGAACACTTGAGGGAGTGCGAGTTCTGCCAGTCAAAGTTAAAGCAGTTGAAGGTTGTCGTGGGCACTGCCCGCGGTGTTACCGATGCAGACCGACCCGTAGCCCCGCCAGATTCCGTCTGGGAAGCCGTCGTCGCTGAACTAGCGCTGACGCCGGAGAAGCCAGTTGCATCAGTGACGTCCATTGAGGTTGCTAGGAATCGCAGGCGGGTTTCAAGTTGGCTCGTTGCAACCGCAGCGGGTGTGGGCATCTTGCTTGGCTCCGCAGTAACCGCTGGGCTGATCTTGGGGCAGTCCGAGGATGCGTTGAACTCTGTCGTAGTGGCGAGGGTAAATCTGGAACCAGTTGCCGGCTCAGGGCTTCAAGGAACAGCAGCAGTGGAAGCGTCTGGGGATAGTTCGACGCTGCGAGTTTCAGTACGCGATTTACCCACTGTGAGTGATGGCTATTACGAGGTGTGGATGGCAACAGCGGATGCAGGCAAGATGGTGGCGCTGGGCACCCTGAACCCTGGATCGGATGCTGCATTCATGCTCCCTCGAGGAATGAAAATGGCTGACTTCCCACTCGTTGATGTCTCACTTGAACGCTTTGATGGAAACGCCGGACATAGCGCGGTCAGCATTGTTCGCGGCCAACTTCCAGTGTGATTCCATTGCACGCGTCCGTCACCAACTGTGGATGACATCTGATCCGCCGAATTTTGCTTCACCAGATTTAGCACATCATCGAGATGGACTGGCTCGTTTTCGTTGAGTGAGGGCAAGCCGCAGAAACATGTTTGTCTAGATGAATTTTTGGTCTTTCGGTTTTCCCTCGATAGTCCTTTGACGATCTTCGTTGTCGCAGATAAATTTCGCGTGTCCCAACATTTGGGCGGTTACGTGCATGCAGCAATTGCGCAGGCGATGACCACAAACTCAGGAGCTCGAGTATGCGATCAGGTGCGTTGATAGTTGCTAGTTCTGTTGTTGGCATATCGCTGTTTGCTGGAGGGATCGCAACCGCGAACGGAATCCTGAATCCGGTCGACAAGAGTGGAGTAGTCCACGGTTGTTACTCCAGTGATGGAACCCTCAAAGTGGCCAAAGGGCCTGGGTTCGGGTGTCCCAAAAAGTGGGTGCCAATTACCTGGAGCCAGGTCGGGTCAGCTGTTGAAGCGCGGACAACTGACACGTCTGGGACGCCTGGTACGAACGGCGCTCCTGGTACGAACGGCGCTCCTGGTACGAACGGCGCTCCTGGCGCGAAGGGTGATGCCGGAGCCGTTGGGGCCCAAGGCGCGACGGGTGTAGCTGGACCAGCGGGAGTTCAAGGTCTTCAAGGATTCACTGGGCCTGCCGGAGCCGTTGGGACCCAAGGCGCGACGGGTGTAGCTGGACCAGCGGGAGTTCAAGGTCTCCAAGGATTCACCGGGCCTGCCGGAGCTCAGGGCGCAACAGGAGCAGCAGGACCAGTAGGACCAACAGGAGGAGTTGGAGTTCAGGGACCAGCAGGACCATCTGGAGCCCCGGGACCAACAGGTTCAGTTGGGCCGACTGGCCCCACTGGGCCGGCAGGAACAACAAATCTATTTGGAACTTCCGCGACAGTGGCATCTGGAGCCGGAAATTCATCACAGTGCGTGATGGGCGAAATCCTGCTGGGGGCAACGGATTTTGCGTTTGACACCCCAACTGACGGTCGCGCACTTCAGATCAACACAAATACGGCTCTCTTCTCATTATTGGGCACGAGATTCGGTGGTAATGGAATCACGTATTTTAATCTGCCTGATTTGCGCGGGGTTACTCCGAAATCGGTAAACGGTGAGCCCTTGATTTATACGATTTGCACTTCCGGTATTTTCCCTTCACGTGGTTGAGCCTCAAACTCGCCTGCTGAAGCAGCATTCCACTTCGTAAAGTTTGAATTCAACGCACCCTAAATTAGGCGCGGTACGTGTAGTACTTATTGAGTTTGAGCCACGTCTGCGGAACTCCATTAGCTCGCGCAGCAACGGTGCAGGAACCATGGCGATTGATGATGAGCACCATTGCTCCAAGAACCGTTGGCTTCACTCGGCATCGCGAACTGCCTGAAGTGACGACCCAAGACACTGGCATACCTGTATTGGTCACCAAGTTGGGATCAGCGAGGCTATACCAACGCTTGAAAGCGATACGTCCAGGCGCTGGAGCTTTGGCTTGGATCGTTTGGTTGCCGCTAGCCATAGTCACCGTATTGAGTTGGGTGGCCTTGGTGAAGCGTGAGTCACCTGCTGTTGACGCAGTGATTGGGCAGGTGCCCACTCCAGCTCTTGCCGTGATGGTGGTGCCCGAAACAACGCAGTTACCTGTTGCCGAGATTGTGACGGGCAACCCAGACACCGTTCGTGGATTCAATGTCACTGACGCACCATTACGGATGACGTAGCCAGCTCCCGGAATCCATGCAGTGTTGGAACCCGCGGGAACTAGGGTGATGCGATCGCCTTGTGCTGGCTGACCGATCACGATCACCTGTGATGTTGTTCCGTCGACGGTCGCACCTGTTTTGGAGTAGTTCGCTCTGATGGTTATCGCACCGGTTGTCGTTGGTGTCCACTGAAGTGATGCTTTTCCTGCATTAATTGTTCTGACATCAATAGCGGTGGTTCCGACATAAAACGTCAATGCTCCTGTAGAAGTGGGGGGAGTCACCTCTGCAGAAATAGTGACAGCCGTTCCAGGAATGCCAACGCTAGGCATGGTCAGCATGACGTTTGATCCCGATGGCGTGACCGCAGTGTTGAAGGTCGCACTTGTCGAGCCGGTGGTGTTGAGGTCAGGAAGGTAAGTGGCCTTGATACTGAAAGTCTGATCAGTCCCAGGCATCAAAATGGAAATACTTGCTTTGCCCAGATTTGATAGTGCTTTGGTCTCGATAGGTGTGCCATCCGCTTTTTGAAAAGTGATGGTGCCGGTCGGTACGTATGTTCCCAACGCTTTTACTGTGGCCGTAAATTCTGCAGTCGATGAGACCTTGGCCATGTCAGGACCCGTCACAACTGTTGTCGTGGAAGATTTCACGATGTTCACGGTCACTGCACTGGAAGTGACCGTTTGGCTACCGTCAGCTGCGGCATACACCGAGTAAAGCCCAACGGCTCCGGCCGATTGGGGAGCCCAATTCACCGCCTCAGAGGCTCCTTTCACACTCACTGCGGTGGAGCCAATGAGAGTTCCGGAATTTGCGAAGTAAGAAACTATCCCAGCAGTGATGTCAGAGGTTCCATCGGCAACCGTAGCCTTTAATGGGATAACAACGCCGACGGTTCCGCCGGTTGGTTGGAAAGTAATCGCGGCGGCTGCAGTTGCAGAAGGAGCCAACGCGAGGGACCCAGCTGCGATGGTCGCAATCGACGCAAATCCGGAAATCAAGGCAACTGCTTGGTGTTTAAACGTAACGCGTGTGAGCTTGCTCGAAAATAGATGGATGTGACGACTGCTGTTTGCTTTCATTTTTTGACCATAGGTGCAAGATCAAGGGAATGAGGTTTCCGATACCGAATCTTTATCAATGCGAAACATCACATGTAACAGTTTGGCCTCAGATATTTCGTGTGAGAATTGAATTCCATGAGAGAAAGTTGCGGATGCGCAATTTATTACGCAAGTTTTACAACATTTGTGCACACTATTCACAGAGGTCTCACAGGATTGCGGTGAGATAAGTAAGAGCCGTGAGTTCAGTGAAGGATGAACAACATCAGACATGGTGCTTCTGCATCTTCGAAAGTTTGCTTTGTGCGGTTTCTCAGTAGGACTATGAGAGCGTTTCCGCGTACGGTATCCCTCATGAGTTCAACTCCCCGTTGGTTTACCGAGACCGCAGAAGGTCATTCCCAGTGGTACATCGAACGATTTAGAACGATGGCCTCGGATGGAACTGATCTTGATGGCGAAGCCCGCCTTGTTGACGCGATGGTGCCTCGAGGGTCTCGCATTCTTGACGCGGGTTGTGGACCAGGTCGCGTTGGTGCGGCCCTCTTTGCTCGAGGTCATGAAGTAGTAGGTGTTGATGCTGACCCCGAGCTGTTGACGGCTGCGATTGAAGATCATCCAGGCCCGATCTGGTTGGTGAGTGACCTTGCCGAACTTGATCTTGCTGCGGTCGGTGAAGGTGCGCTATTCGATGCTGCAGTACTGGCCGGCAACGTTATAGCGTTTGTGGCAGTAGGCACTGAAGTACAAGTCTTGACCAACATCTACGCCCATCTAGTTCCTGATGGGTTCGCAATTGTTGGCTTCCACACTGATCGATATGACATGGCTCAATTTGATGTGCACCTAAAGGCTGCAGGTTTCACTCTGGAACATCGCTTTGCCACTTGGGATTTGCGTCCATGGAAGCAGGATGCAGACTTTGCGGTGAGTGTGTTGCGTAAACCGGCAGGGCAATAGATCAAAACTAAATAAGAAAGCCCCGACCAAATGGCCGGGGCTTTCTTATTGTTCGAAGTCTGAATTAGACGACGCGAACCTTGTCAGCCTGAGGTCCCTTTGGACCCTGGGTGATGTCGAATTCGACAGTCTGGTTTTCTTCTAGCGAACGGTAGCCATCTGAATCAATAGCTGAGTAGTGGACGAAAACATCTGGTCCGCCGTCAGCCTGCTCGATGAAGCCGAAGCCTTTTTCTGCGTTGAACCATTTTACGGTGCCTTGAGCCATGTTGCACAATCTCCTTAACGAAAGACGTGGCGGACAGTGTGTCCTTCACGCGGTCAGTTGAATCACGCCTTCGTCCTTGTTCTGTGCAGTTGCTCAGATGATACGAAGCCCGCCATTTCTCAGCCGAGGCTAAAAAGTAGGGCGGGCATCTCAGGACTGTGGTGCTGATCTGTCTGTACCTGTAGAGAAGTCTTCCCTACGAATGGTGATTTACCTAACGGCAGGGTGCCTTTTTGGCAAATTTGACGAAAACACGAGGAGATTTCCTCATGGACAGGGGGCAAACTCGGACTTCTGAGGCACTATTTTCACCTTATGAAGATCAAAGGCAAAGAGATTATCCTTTTTGACGACAAGTCAAAGTACCTCGATCGATTCGGTCTGGTGCTGGCCCTGACGGTCGGATCGATCATTTTGTTGTCCTTGGTCAACGTCTATCAGCCTGAGCAGGCCTTCGGACCCCGCTTGTTTTCAACGATGGCTACGTTGACTGTTGGTGTCACGTTGCTGCTGGCCTTGAGAGCGGCTGGCCTTGCTCATCGATGGATGTTGCCTATTGACATCACAATTTCTTTGATCGTGATTGCTACTGCAATTTTAGTTTTTACTGACAATTTTCTTCAGGCTGATCCAACACGAAAAGTGAGCGCACCTTTAATCCTGGTTGTCATCGCGGCGCTTGCGCCGCTTGTGGTCATTCGGCGCCTCATCCAGCACCGCCGGGTAACTCGGGGGACACTCTTTGGTGCCATTGCGGCCTATTTGCTCATTCCAATTGCCTACTTTTATGTTTTTATCGCCGTGAATGATTTACAGGGCTTCCCGTTCTTTGGAACAGAACAAGCATCACCTACGTACATGTATTTCAGTCTTACGACCTTGACGACCATCGGCTACGGCGATGTAACTTCGCAATCGAACGTCGGTCATTTACTTTCGACGAGTGAAGCAATCATTGGCCAAATCTATTTAGTCTCATTCGTGGCGATGCTGGTGGGGCTCTTTGCCCAGCAGTGGCAAGAATCAAAATCAAATGAGCAATCAGAGTAAGGCGAATAAGGCTCAAACGTGGACTGTGCGGGATATCGTGCACGAATGAGTCAGGAGTCAAGCAAGCGCATGAAACGCCCTGCTCGCATGCATCCTGTTGCAGATCTAAGTCAGCGCAAGCCGTTTAAGCAGGCCTGTGCTCTCGCGGGTATCGAGACAGTTGGTCTTTCAGTTCTTTTTCTTGCATATTGGTTGCTTCAAATCAACGGAAGTGTTTTGGCTCCGCTCATAGCGCCAACAGTTGTGAGCTTCATGCTCGTGCTTACCACGTCAGGCTTGGCAATATCTCGGCCGCTTCGCGTGGTAGCTGCATACGTAGCTGCCGGCAGCGTCGGCTTTTCTATCGCAGCTCTGCCTGGACCGATATTCATCAAAGCCGTATTGGCTGGTGGAATCACCATGCTGCTCATGCACTTGCTTGGTATCTTCCACGCGCCGGCCATTGCCATCCCAATGATTGCTGTGTTGACTTCAGCTTCTACCGGTATCGCGTTATTGGCACTCCCGCTTCTCGTCTTGTTGGCAAGCCTTGTTGTGGTCTTGGCTTGGGCAACGCATCGAGTACTTGGCGATGTGAACTACCCACAGGCATGGTGGTAGATCACAAGGCAGGTTGCCTAGTGAAGTAACGCATTGCAAGCATCGCAAGGGCGGCAAAAAAAGCGACCGTTCCTGAGGCGAGACTGGCTCACTCCGTTTCCTGCTCCTGCAGTCCAAGAAACTCCGGCAAGCAAGCCGGCAATCAGAACGCTGCCGTTGTTGAGACTTTGGTAGATGCCGTAGCCCACATATTTATGCACTGATTTACTGGTTTTGCTTGCTCAGGACCTGAGCATGGTAAAGACTGCCCTGAAGACGAAAGCCATGCCGGTACTTTTCCAAGACCGGACAGCGAAAGGGATAAATATGAAGATCGTTGTGCCACTCGAGCTTTATCCAAAAGGCCCAGCTGTTGCGGCTCCTACACGTCGGCCAGGATCAATTCGCCGTACGTCAACAATCGATAGCGTCTGGCCTGAAGGCATGGAAGCCAATCGCACTGTTGTGGGTCGTTCGCGCGATCTCTTCACACCACTCGATGCCAGTAAGCCCGTTGTTCTTGCTGAGGATGCCCTATTCGTGACCGTGGCCCCTGACCGCGGCATTGTTGCAATGGAGTCGCAGCCAGCACGCGAAGGAATCAAAGTTCTCGTAGGTGCAACGGGAGGCAGCAACTCGCGTGGTCGCGTTGTGGCCGCTGTTCCCGAAGAGGTTGCAGCAGGGACACCTTTGTATCTATTGCTCGACGACCTTTCAGGTGCCACGCTTGTCGGAAGCGTCGCGATGAAGTTCTGGCAAAGCCCCGAAGAGCTTGAAGCACAGAACGAAAAGATGAAGGCGATGGTCGGCTCCCGAGTCATGGAAGGCATTTGTGCTGGATTTGCTCCGGGCTCAACTGCTTTGAATCCCGATGGCACAAACCGCACGATGGGCGATACCAAGCCAGTGCCACCAATCGATAACCCTGATGATCCGTATGCCTGGCATGAACTGACTTCGCAGCCAGGAGCATCACATCGCAGGTCACGTCGTATTGATGTGTGGCTTGAAGATGGCATCGCGCACATCGAAGCATTTTTCCAAGACTCGTACACGTCCCCTGAGGGTCAACGCCATGCCGTACACGAATATGAAGTCTCGGCAACCGCAGATCCAAAAACCGGAAATGTCATTTCAATTTCGGCAGATCCACGAGTTTTGCCACATTACGAATGCCCGATGGCCACGTTGTCGGTTGGTCGCATGGTGGATCAGCCGCTACGCAACTTCCGCGATTCGGTGAATGAAAAACTACCCGGCATCGACGGCTGCACTCACATGAATGACACCTTGCGCTCATTGGCAGAAGTTCCGATTCTGATTGCACAACTCCCGCTTTGAGTTTTGCCTGTCAGCCTCGCGCGCACTGCGTGATGAACTAAAGCTTCTTCTTGCGTGGACCGCGGATAAGTGACTCCTGCACGACGGACGCGATGAGAATGCCATCTTGATCGTAGAAAAGACCACGAGCCAGACCATGGCCGCCGCGCGCGACTGGGGTGTCTTGCGCGAAGAGCAGCCATTGGTCTGTGCGAATTGGCGCGTGAAACCACACAGCATGATCGATTGACGCCATCTGTAATTGGTCGCGCATATGAGTGTTCGGACTCAGCGCGGTTGGCACCATTGTGAGATCAGAAAGATAGGTGAGCGCACACGCTTGGATGAGCGGATTTTGTGGCAGTTCGTGCAGAATGCGCACCCAGGCCATACGTTCGTAGCGTCCGTCTTTCATCTTTACTGACTCTTCAGGATTGAACAGTCGTAAGTCGATCCAGCGTCGCCGATTTTGCGCCGCCGGCTGTTCTTCACTTTCTTCCACCTCTGGATCCATGTGTGGATCGCCGGTTCCATCTTCAGGAGGGGGAGCCATTGGCTGTTCAAATTGATGTTCTGGTCCTGAATCTTCAACTGAAAATGAGGCCGTCATCATGAAAATAGTTTCGCCATTTTGGATCGCTCGAACGATGCGCGAAGAAAAAGAACCACCATCGCGGGGACGTTCCACGATGTAGGTAATGCGCTCTTCGCTGCGACCAGGGCGCAGGAAGTAACCATGCAAAGAATGCACATGGCGTTCAGGATCGTCGACCGTCATACCGGCTGCCATAAGCGACTGAGCAGCTACCTGACCGCCATAGGTTCGGATAGGTCCTCCGCCATTAGCGTGGCCGGTAAAGATGTCGCGATCGATACGCCGAAGCATCAGTTGGTTAGCAAAGTCAGTGTTTACGCCAGGAACGAAGGTAGATGCAGCTGTGTTGTTCTGTTCTGGGTTCACTCAGACATCCTAGTGACGCAGTTAATCCTTCGAATGTTCAGAACTCTTGGTTAACGAATCCAGTTCAGCGCTCGTAAGTGTCAGTGTCGCCATAGGAAGCAACTCATTGAGCTGCTCAATCGTGCGCGCACTCGCGATTGGAGCACCAATTGTTGGTTGGGCATAAAGCCACGCTAAAGCAACTGAAGCCAACGGAACTTCGTGATTTGCAGCGACAGCATCCAGCGCGGCAAGAACGGCTAGCCCACGTTCGTCAAGCATTTTTGCTGCACCGCGAGCTCGAGGGCTGTCAACATCCACTCCTGGACGGTATTTACCAGTGAGGAAACCACTTGCAAGTCCGTAGTAAGGAGCATGTGCAATGCCAGCCTTAGCCGCGACGGCTCGAGCACCGTTTTCATATTCTTGGCGGAACATGAGGTTGTAGTGATTTTGGATTATGCTGTGAGCAGCAAGTCCGTTTGCCGCACTGACGTCAAGTGATTCTTGAAGTCGTTCTGCGGTGAAGTTCGAAGCGCCTAGGTAGCGAACTTTCCCGGACTGCACGAGTGCATCAAACGCGGTCATCGTTTCTAGCATTGGTGTATCGAGATCATCGCGGTGTGCATAGAGCACGTCGATATAGTCAGTTTGTAGACGATCGAGGCAGTCTTGGGTGGCTGCTGGAATGTTGCTTCCCGACAAACCTTGTCGGCTGGGAAGGCTGCAGATCTTGGTTGCAATGATCATCTGGCTGCGATTTCCTCGCGCCTGCATCCAGTTGCCGATAATGCTTTCTGATCCACCTATGGGTTTGTCAGGGAGCCAGGAGTTATACATATCTGCGGTGTCGATGAAATTTCCGCCTGCTGCCGCATAGGCATCCAGAATCTCAAAGGCCGCGTCTTGATCAACGGTCCAACCGAATACATTGCCGCCGAAGCAGAGTGGGAAAACATCCAGTGAGGTATTACCGAGGAGGGCCATGAAGGAATGCTGCCCTATTTATTCATCCGGCGTGGGCAACTTCGGTTCGCACGTAGCGAAAATCAGTTATTACTCTGCCGTGTGAAAGCCCAATGGACTCATAGTGAGTGATTGGACGCCACTCAGGTCGCTCGATAGGCCCGCCGAGCCACTGCGGTTGAGTGGCCATGAATTCAGCGATGTGCTCCGCATAGGGGAGCCAATCGGTGGCCAGATCCCAGGTGCCACCAAGGGCGACCCTGCTAGCGATGAGTTGCACACGTTCAGCTTGCACAAGTCGCCGCTTGTGATGGCGGACTTTGGGCCACGGATCTGGGAAGAAACTGCGAATTCCAACTAATGAGTCAGGAGCGATGCTCGTTGAAAGCACTTGAATCGCGTCACCTTCGATCACGAGAAGGTTGGGTATTGCCTCTTCATGAATCCGTGCCACGAGGTCGCCTACCCCTGGGGTATGCACATCGATCGCTAAAAGCCCGATAGTGGGCTCGGCCTTTGCCATAGCTGCGGTGGTAATCCCGGTGCCAAAACCAATTTCGACGATCACTGGCCTGCCATCAAAAAGCGACTCAAGATCTAATGGCCCATCTGGTACCAATAAGTAGGGGCTGCTGATCTCTAGAGCCAATGATTGTCGAGCAGTGATGCGCCCACGCCGAGGCTTAAACGTGCGAATGGGTGGGTGTTCACTCTCGGCTTGCACTCTTAACTTCCTTCACTGGTGAGAAGGAAAGTATGCTCAATAAGTCAGGTGCACAGCCAATCGCTATAGATGTGGTGTCGTTGCGGATGAACACTCTCGAGGAAATTGACCTCCCGGTCATCGGGATGACTTGCACCGCTTGTGCTCGTCATATCGAGAATCGCCTCAACACCTTGCCCGGGGTTCAGGCATCGGTGAACTACGCGACTGAATCGGCACACATCACGATGCCTGCCGACGTGAGCATTGAAAACCTTGTTCAGGCTGTGCGAGATGCGGGCTATGACGCGGTGGCTCCAGATTCTGGGGTGACGCAAGAACAAGCAGCCGCGGACGAAGTGCGAAAAATGCGATTGCACTTTTGGGTGTCCTTAGGTTTTGCAACCCCGGTAGTGCTTTTTTCGATGATTCCGGCCCTTCAGTTCAGCGGGTGGCAGTGGGTCGTGTTTTTGTTGACCCTGCCAGTGGTCACTTGGGGTGCCTGGCCTTTCCACCGGGCAACGTTGCTCAACCTTCGCCACGGCACGGCCACGATGGACACTCTTATCAGTATTGGTGTACTTGCCGCATTCACGTGGAGTACATGGGCGCTGATCTTTGGCGGATCGGGCGCACTGGATTACAAGGCTGAACATGGTCTTGGTGTCATGACTAATGGCATGAATATGCCCGCGCTCTACTTTGAAGTTGCTGCAGCTGTGCCTGTTTTTGTGCTGGCCGGTCGTTGGTTTGAATCAAGGGCCAAGCGCCGTTCAAGCGCGGCAATTAGATCGCTGCTGTCACTCCAAATTGCCGAGGCAACGGTATTAGTTGACGGCGTTGAGCAGGTCGTGCCTCTAGATGTGATCAGAGTTAATGACCACTTCATTGTGCGACCGGGTGAACGAGTGGCGACCGATGGTGTGGTCGTATCTGGCTCAAGCTCAATCGACGAGGCGCTATTAACGGGAGAGTCAGTGCCCGTGCTCGTGGAGCCGGGTTCAAAAGTTGTGGGCGCAACGATCAACCTCGACGGACGCTTGGAAGTACGCGCTACAGGAGTTGGTTCTCATACCAAACTCGCGCAAATAGCTCAGCTCGTCACGGCTGCACAAACTGGGAAAGCCCCAATCCAGCGACTTGCAGATCGAGTCTCAGCGATTTTTGTGCCAGCAGTACTCGCGGCGGCAGTAATAACGTGGCTTGCTTGGTTTCTTTCAACTCAAGATGCGCAGCAGTCCTTCACCGCGGCAGTCGCAGTTTTGATCATCGCGTGTCCCTGTGCACTTGGCCTGGCAACGCCAATCGCGTTACTCGTTGGCACCGGTCGGGGTGCCCAGATGGGCATTGTTATTCGCGGTCCGGAAACCCTTGAACAAAGTCGTCGGGTCAATGTGATGTTGCTCGACAAAACGGGGACAATCACCACCGGCAAAGTTCAGTTGCGAAGTATTACTCCTGCACCTGGCATGAGTGAAACCGACGTCATCAATATTGCAGCGCCAATCGAACAATTCAGCGAGCATCCTTTAGCCAAAGCGATCGCCTCTCAGCCACACGTTTCGGTGTCGGTCACTGATTTTCAAAACTTCCCGGGCCTGGGGGCGAAAGGCAGTCTCGGCATAGAAGAAGTTGTTATTGGTCGCCCCAGTTGGGTGCTTACTCAAACGAACCAGAGTGAACCTCAGTGGTTCCGCGTGGCATTAGATGAAGCTCAACGCTTTGGGTTGGCACAAGTGGCAGTAGCCAATGCCGGTGGGCTAGTTGGACTCATCACTTTGGCAGACACAGTGCGACCCACGAGTGCCGGAGCAATCAAAGAATTGATGGCGCTAGGTGTGCATCCGGTATTGCTCAGCGGTGACAATGAAGTGGTGGCGCGCAACGTTGCCAATCAAGTGGGAATTTCAGAAGTTATCGCCGAGGTCGCTCCTGAGGGCAAGGTCGATGTTGTTCGAACTCGGCAGAGTCAGAACTTCGTCGTTGCGATGGTTGGCGACGGCGTCAATGACGCTGCAGCCTTAGTTCAGGCAGATCTTGGCATTGCAATGAGCGCTGGATCAGATGTTGCTATCGAAGCGAGCGATATCACTCTGGTTCGCAATGACTTAGTTGCTGCTGTAGATGCGCTTCGGCTCTCCCGTCAGACGCTACGAGTAATCAAAGGCAATCTCTTCTGGGCCTTTGCCTATAACGTCGCAATGATTCCGCTCGCAGCGCTAGGCCTACTCAGCCCACTACTGGCAGGTGCTGCCATGGCGTTCTCGTCCGTCTTCGTGGTCGCGAACTCTTTGCGATTGCGACGCTTCAAGTCACTCGCGCATATGCGATCCTGAGCACGTGGCCGAGTTCCCGATTGATTCCCTAGCGCAACTTCACCTGCGTAAAAGCGTGAAGTGGCAGGCCTTCGGCCCTGACGTCATTCCAGCCTGGATAGCTGAGATGGATTTCGCACTGGCCGAACCAATCGCGGCGATGCTGCACGACGCCATAAATCGTTCGGATACGGGCTATGCGTGGACAGGTGAGGTAGGTGAGGCCCTTGGTGTTTTTAGTGCCACCCGATGGAATTGGATCATTGACCCCGAGCAAGTCATGGCTGTCGGTGATGTCCTGACGGGTGTGAGTCACGTACTGATATCAATGACAAACCCCGGCGAATCGGTAGTGATCAACAGCCCGGTGTACCCACCTTTCTTCACCACAGTCACGGATGCAGCGCAGCGCGCTCTCGTTGATGTGCCATTAATTTGGGATGGATCTCGTTACACCTTTAATCAAGAGAAAATGGAAGAAGCATTCAGTCGCAGCGATGTGACGGCTTATTTAATGTGCAGCCCGCACAATCCCACTGGTCGAGTGTTTGATCAAAGCGAGATGCAATTCATCGCCGACCTCGCGAAAAAATATCAGGTGTTGGTTGTTGCCGATGAGATTCACGCACCTATCACTCACCTTGACTATGAATTCATTCCCTACCTAGCAATTGCTGGTGAGGAACCAGCGGTCAGTGTTATTTCCGCATCGAAGGCATGGAATATTGCTGGGCTTAGATGCGCTCAAGTTGTGTCTAGTAGCAAGCAATTGCACAAGACTCTGACGGACTCGATCCCAATTGAAGTACAACAGAGTTCAGGTCACTTGGGTGCGCTTGCTGCAGTGACTGCCTACACGCAAGGCGTGCCTTGGTTAGACGCCATGTTGGCGCATCTGGATACACAAGTGACGCTACTTCGGGGTTTACTGGATCAGCATCTGCCAGATGTGTCCTTTGCTACGCCACAAGCCTCATTCTTGGCCTGGCTTGATTGTCGAGCACTTGACCTTGAGCTGGACCCTGCAGCTCACTTTCTGAATCAAAGCCAGGTCGCTCTGAACTCAGGACCCACGTTTGGCCCAAGCGGGGCGGGTTTCGCCCGGCTAAACTTCGCGACCTCGGCGCAGATCCTTGAAGAAATCGTGATTCGGATGGCGCGGACAATCACCAAGAATGACTGAAATTGCTACTAAACGTGAGCCGCACCACTATTTTTTGCCAATTCCCTAGGTCAAACTTGTGCACTTGATCACAAGAGAACGTTTTCATGGCTTTCTAGGCAGTTTAGGCTCCAAAAAGGGAGCATCCTTGGGTTCATTCAGTTACTCAACGAGGAGTGTGCATGTCGGTTCCCGGTCTCGAGAATCCCCCAACGAAAAATAAGAAGTTGCTTCAGTGGGTGGAAGACATGGCGACGCTTACCCAGCCAACCCGTGTCCAGTGGTGTGATGGTTCACAAGATGAATGGGATCGCCTTACTGCCCAGATGGTCGCCTCGGGCACCTTCATTCAGTTGAACCCAAAGATTCGTCCGAACTCATTCTTGGCGCGCTCAAGCCCAAGTGACGTTGCGCGAGTGGAAGATCGCACTTTCATCTGCTCGGAAAACGAGATCGACGCGGGGCCGACAAATAACTGGGCCAAGCCAGAAGAGATGCGCGTTCAGATGAACGACCTCTTTGCGGGTTCAATGCATGGACGCACCATGTATGTCATTCCATTTTCGATGGGCCCACTCGGTTCACGAATCGCACAACTTGGTGTTGAAATAACAGACTCGCCTTATGTCGTTGCCAGCATGCGCATCATGACGCGCATGGGTCAGGCAGCGTTGGACGTCATTGGCGAGAACGGTGACTTCGTTCCTGCTATTCACACAGTCGGTTACCCATTGATCGATGCAGATGGCACAACACGCGATGACGTCTCCTGGCCATGTAACGACACTAAGTACATCGTTCACTACCCAGAAACCCGCGAGATCTGGTCGTACGGATCAGGCTATGGTGGCAACGCACTTCTAGGTAAGAAGTGCTTTGCCCTCCGCATCGCCTCGGCGATGGCTCGCGATGAAGGCTGGCTAGCTGAGCACATGCTCATCTTGAAGCTAACTTCGCCATCGAACAGCGTGCGCTACGTAACTGCAGCCTTCCCTTCGGCTTGTGGCAAGACAAACCTGGCGATGCTGCAACCAACCATCCCTGGTTGGAAGGTCGAGACCATCGGCGATGACATTTCCTGGATGCGTTTCGGGGATGACGGTCGCCTCTATGCGATCAACCCAGAAGCTGGATTCTTTGGTGTTGCCCCTGGCACTGGCATGGACACCAACGCCAATGCGATCGCTAGCTTGACTGCGAACTGCATCTTCACCAACGTTGCCTTGACCGATGACGGCGATATTTGGTGGGAAGGCCTTACTGCGGAAGCTCCAGCACATTTGATCGACTGGAAGGGCAACGATTGGACCCCAGCATCTGCTGATCCATCAAGCCATCCAAACGCTCGCTTTGCTGCTCCAGCTGAGCAGTGCCCATCCATCGCGCCTAACTGGGAAGACCCAGCAGGCGTGCCAATTGACGCAATGTTGTTCGGTGGTCGTCGTGCGACAAACGTGCCATTAGTTACTGAGTCATTTGACTGGAATAACGGCGTGTTCATTGGATCTAGCGTGTCATCCGAAACGACCGCGGCAGCGGTCGGTGTCATGGGTCAGCTTCGTCGCGATCCATTCGCGATGTTGCCGTTCTGTGGCTACAACATGGCTGACTACTGGGGTCACTGGCTAAAGGTTGGCGCGGCCACAACACCAGACAAGTTGCCTCGCATTTATTCAGTCAACTGGTTCCGTAAGGATTCAGAAGGCAAGTTCATGTGGCCAGGCTATGGCGAGAACTCACGAGTTCTTGAGTGGATCGTTCGCCGCCTCGATGGTGAAGTCGAAGCAGTCGAGACCCCGATTGGTCGCGTACCTGTTGCCGGCGACCTCAATGTCGAAGGACTAGATATCAGTGCAGACAAGCTTGCTGAGCTGTTCGCAATTGATCCAACGACGTGGCTTACTGAAGCAGACCTCACGGAGGAGTACTACAACCAGTTCGGCGATCATGTGCCGGCAGCGTTGCGAACGGAGCTCGGTAACTTGAGAGAACGTCTGAGCAAGGCGTAGCTGAAAAATTCTTCATAAGTAATGGCCCAAAGCGAAAAATCGCTTTGGGCCATTACTTATTTGTGCTTAGTCTTCTAAGGTTGCAACGAGTAAAGCTTTAATCGTGTGCATTCGATTTTCTGCTTGATCAAACACGATGCTTGAAGGTGATTCGAAAACTTCATCTGTTACTTCTACGCCATCGATAAGTCCAAATTGTTGCGCAATTTGTCGCCCGATTGCAGTGTTTTGGTCGTGGTAGGCGGGCAAGCAATGCATGAACTTTGCATTATTTGCGTGGTGCATCAAAGCGGCATCCACACGGTAGGGCCGAAGAAGCGTCACGCGTTCGTCCCACACTTCTTTGGCCTCGCCCATCGATACCCACACATCGGTGTGCACGAAATCAACTCCGGCAAGTCCTTCTTCGATATTTTCAGTGAGCGTCAAGATGGCACCG
The DNA here is from genome assembly GCA_044240165.1 of Candidatus Nanopelagicales bacterium. Classification (GTDB taxonomy): domain Bacteria; phylum Actinomycetota; class Actinomycetes; order S36-B12; family S36-B12; genus UBA11398. The sequence continues at coordinate 3,525 of JBIIAA010000017.1, read as the reverse complement.
CTTTGAGCTGCACGGGCTTGAGCCATTTCTTGTATTTCTTGATCGGGCCATAAAACAGCGGGCGCGACAATGCGCACATCTGAACCCATGATCGCGCCCATCATCAAGAGCGAGTTACCCATGTTGTAGCGAGCGTCACCCACATACGCGTAGCGCAGCGAACCCGTTTCAGGTGCGTGTTCTTGCATGGTGAGGAAGTCGGCCAGCATTTGAGTGGGGTGCCAACGGTCAGTGAGTCCGTTAAACACAGGAACATCGGAAAATTCTGCGAGCGCAAGTACGGTCGCGTGGTCAGCTCCGCGATATTCAATGCCATCAAACCAACGATCAAGAACTCGCGCAGTATCAGCGATTGATTCTTTGTGACCTATTTGCGAACTTGCTGGATCAAGCAAGGTGGAGTGCCCACCTTGATCCTTTATCGCAAGTTCAAAAGCGATTCGGGTGCGAGTCGATGTCTTCTCGAAGATCAGAGCCAGGTGCTTGCCTACAAGGCGTTGACGTTCATTGCCGGACTTCCTATCTGCCTTGAGCACTACTGCTAGATCAAGGAGCTCCTGAAGTTCGATTGCGCTGAAGTCTGACTCAGCAAGGAAGTCACGATTGTTGAGGTTCACGTTCCGAACGCTAGTGCCACGAGTGTTGGGAAAGAACGATTGGGTGACAAAAGCAGGGAAGGGAAATTGCTTACGCGATACCCAGAACGCGTGGAGACACCGCTGCTGCGATTTCCAAGGCAGCAACTCGAGATCCTTCGCCACGAGCTCGTGGGTAGAAGCGAGTCTCAATGCGCGCGTAAATCTGCTCGCGTTCGTCCTCGGAGAGGCCGCCCCATACGCCGTACGGTTCACGGGCGCGCACCGCGTAATCGGCGCATTCAAGGCGCACAGTGCACCCAGCGCAGATTAACTTCGCCGAACGATCACGCTTTGACCTGGCGTTGCCGCGTTCGTTCTGAGGGTGAAAGAACAACAGCGGATCGGCGGTTCGGCAGGAACCGTGGTCCTGCCAAAACCACTGGGCGTCGGTAGGTACTTGGGCAAGTGATTGCTGGGGCATAGCCCTAAGGTAGGAGGGCATTCACCCTCGGTCTAAGGCCTTAGGTCCCCTTTTCCTAGCCATAAGGCCCCGAGCGGAATCAAGCAATTAGACTCGTCCCTATGACGACGCCGTTGGATACCCCTGGATTGTCAGGTGGCACGCTGCTCGAAGAGGACACTCGCCTCAGCAACGATGATGGTGACCATGAGCGGTTCGCCCATTATGTTGAGAAAGCCAAAATTGTTGAGAGTGCAGTCACAGGAACTCCAGTGAAGGCTTTATGCGGGAAAACTTGGATTCCGGGGCGTGATCCATCGAAATTCCCTATTTGCCCAGACTGTAAAAAGATTCACGAATCTTTAGCCGGTGGCGGTTCCAATTCTTAGGTTGTCTACGCGTGGATCGATGAATTTCACGATCCCACTCATCATGGTGAGCTCAGTGCTTGGGTTAAGCGCCTGTGGGCCGGCTGATGTCCCCAGCGTGAGTGCCGAGCTGCAGGTGGCGAAGGCAACCGCAGGGCCGAGCCCGCTAGCAACCTCGGGTGATTGTGCGCCAGCCCAACTGACCACGAGAGCTGCAGGACGTCTCAACGTTGCCTATTCACACCCGGTGGCTCCCTATTTGATCGATCGTTACCCGGCGACTCCCGTTGGGTTTGACGTTGCAGTGGTTAACGCGATTGCCAGCGGACTAGGTATTGAATCGACTCAAGTAGCGTGGAACAAGGTTGCCATCAAGCAGTTGACTGCTCCGACGCGACAAGATCTTGATCTTTCAGTCGGGCGAATTAATGCGAAGTCGAGTACTGATGGAGTGGTATTAACTGCTCCCTATTTCAAAGAAATGCAAGTACTCCTTGCTCGTCCTGACTCAAGTATGGCAAAGGTACGAAAGGCATCAGAGCTCGTTGGTACCAAACTTGGTGTGGTTAAAGGAACCTCGAGCGATGTGTATGTGAAGAACACCTTGGGCTTATCTTCAACGGCTTATGCGTCCAGCAACATCCTTAAAGCAGCGATGCGTGATTATCACGTCAACGGAATGATCGTTCCAATTGCTGATGTCTCAAAAACGATCGAAACGTTCACTGGGCCGCTCATAGTGGTTGGACTCTTCCCCGCAGCGAAAGCCGCAGTCACCTATGCATTGGCAATGCCCGTTGCGGATCCGCTCATTCATTGCGTAAACAACGTGCTTGCCGAGCTCACTAAAACGGGCCAGTTGGCTAACTTGCAGGCGAATTGGTTCACCTCAGGCGTAAATCGCACAATATTAGTCAAAGAGTAAGCATTTATTCCTGATCTATGGCGTGGCAAGAATCGCTATGGGGGTAGCGGTTCTACGATCGTTTCTACATGGGCAATGAGCCCACACTAAAAAATCATGGAGGCTCAATGTCTACGGTTACTGCTGAAGAAAATGAAGTGTTGTCAGCGATTGGTCGCAATTGGTGGGTGCTCTTGTTCATTGGCCTCGTCAGCCTTGGCGTAGGTATCTGGGCTGTTGTCGCACCTGAGAAGGCATTCGGAACGCTCTCGCTTCTCTTCGCAATCTGGTTGCTTGTTACTGGCATTTGGCAGATTGTTCGTGCCTTTGGCGCGGGAATCGGTGCAGGTTCACGCACGCTTTTCATCATCACCGGAGCGCTTTCGCTCATCATCGGCTTCGTGTCATTGCGCTACTTCTTTAATCAGGACAGCATCGTTCTTGCCGGTTGGGTACTTTCAATCTTCATCGGCGTTGGCTTCCTCATGCGCGGCTTCGCTGACCTCATTGCTGGACTTTCAGCAAAGGGAATGCCAGGACGCGGCTGGGCAATCTTCGCTGGCATCGTGATTCTCATTGGTGGCATCATTATTTTGGTCGCACCTCTGTCAGTTATCGCGCTTGCCTGGGTCGTGGGTATTTGGTTGATCGTGATCGGCCTATTCGAAATCATGGGTGCTTTCATGGTTCGTAAACTCACCGCATAATCGTTGTACTTCGCAGTGGCCCGCAGCTTTGCTGCGGGCCACTACATTTATCCCATGGCTGCAGAAACCTCACAAACCCTCGGACGAGGACTTCGCATTCTCGAGGTGGTTGCCGAAGCCCCAGATGGCCTCACAGTTACTGAAATCGCTCAGGCCCTAGGTATCGGCCGTACGGTGGTTTATCGCCTAGTGGTCACACTTGAACAACATGCTTTCTTGCGACGTTCGGCAGATGGAAAATGCCGTCTTGGCCTTGCCCTCTTGTCTATGGGCCGTCAAGTGCAGCCAGTTGTCCGAGACGTTGCGCTGCCAGCATTACGTTTACTGGCTGACGCTGTCGGCGCCACTGCACATCTCACGATTGTGGATGGTCTTGAAGCCGTGGCGGCAGTCGTAGTCGAGCCAAGCCGGTCCGATGTTCATGTGGCCTATCGAGTGGGGTCACGTCATCCGTTGGAAGCTGGAGCGGCAGGTCGAGCAATTCTCGCTGCGAGAACAGCAGCTGGCA
>JBIIAA010000094.1:0-6905 GCA_044240165.1 Candidatus Nanopelagicales bacterium | reverse complement strand
CCGCCCCGCCCGAAGCAGACCTTCTTCGCGCTGCCGCGCTGGGTGCGGCTCTTGGCTCCTACTCATTCACTTCTTTCAAATCCAACCCTGCCAAAGGCCCTGCTCCAGTTGCATCCATCGTGCTGCTGGTTCCCGCACCGGCAACACCCGAGCAGAAAGCCATCATCGCCGAAATCGACGTCATTGCAGATGCCGTCAAGCTCAGTAGAGATTTGGTCAACACTCCACCTAACGCGCTGGCACCTGCCGATCTTGCAGATGCAGCGCAGAAGTCTGTGGCTGCTTTACCTGTGAAGGTCACGATTTGGGACGAGAAAGCTCTCAAGCGCGAAGGTTGCGGTGGCATCTTGGCTGTAGGTCAAGGCTCAGCGAATCCTCCTTGTTTAGTGAAAATGGAGTACGCCCCCCATGGCGCAACTATGAAACTTCACATCGTGGGTAAGGGAATCACTTTTGATACCGGCGGCATTTCGATTAAGCCAGCAGCCGGCATGGATGAGATGAAAGGCGACATGGGTGGCGCAGCAGCCATCGTTGGTGCCATGCAGGCCATTGCCAAACTCGGGCTAAACATCAAGGTGACGGGCTGGATTCCGTCGGCTGAAAATATGCCAAGCGGCACCGCTCAGCGTCCAGGAGATGTCATCACGATGTTTGGTGGCAAAACAGTGGAAGTACTGAACACCGACGCTGAAGGCAGACTCGTACTCGCTGACGCACTTGGGCTGGCTGCACTTGAGAAGCCGGACCTCATCATTGACGCTGCGACGTTGACCGGCGCCCAGCGCGTCGCTCTAGGCTCGCGGCTAGCCGGGGTCATGGCGAACGACGACGATTCGCGCGCCTTGGTCTGTGAAGCTGCAGAACTTGCGGGTGAAGCCATGTGGCCGATGCCGCTCCCAGAAGACCTGCGGCCCTCAATTGATTCAGCGACGGCGGATCTGGCCAATATTGGCGATCGCTTCGGCGGCATGCTCTCGGCTGGCATTTTCCTCAAGGAATTCATCCCTGAAGGTCAAAAGTGGGTCCATATCGACATCGCCGGGCCGTCATTTAACGACAAGGGTGCTTACGGCTACACGCCAAAGGGTGGAACCGGCTCGGCCGTTCGCACCTTCGTGCAGGTAGCCAAGACGCTTGCGGCACAATAGGAGCGAGTTACTGACCTCAAGGTCAATAAAAATTGGTACCTCTGACAGGAGTTTTTGTGGCTGACGCTGACCTCGTAATCCTTGGTGGCGGCAGCGGCGGATACGCCTGCGCCTTACGCGCTTCCGAATTGGGCATGAGCGTGATCCTGATCGATAAAGACAAACTTGGTGGCACCTGCCTGCATCGAGGATGTATCCCAACCAAAGCCTTGTTACACGCCGCTGAGGTTGCCGATACCGCTCGCGAGAGTTCCCAATTTGGCGTGAACACAACCTTGCACGGCATAGATATGGTCAAAGTCAACGAATACCGTGACGGTGTCGTTGGGCGCCTCTATAAAGGTCTGCAAGGTTTGGTGAAGAGTCGCAAGGTCCAGTTCATCGAAGGTGCTGGCCGCCTTGTCGGACCAAAGACCGTCGAGGTCAATGGTCAGCACTACACCGGCACCAATGTTGTGCTGGCAACCGGCTCGTATGCGCGATCCCTGCCAGGGCTTGAAATCTCCGGCCGCATCATGACTTCCGATCAGGCCTTGAATCTTGATTACATTCCAGAGCGCGTCATCGTGTTAGGTGGCGGAGTCATCGGCGTTGAATTTGCCAGCGTCTGGAAGTCATTCGGATCAGAAGTGACCATCATTGAAGGCCTGCCACATCTTGTTCCTAACGAAGATGACGCCGTGTCAAAGCAACTCGAGCGCGCATTCCGCAAGCGCGGAATCAATTTCTCCGTCGGCATTCGCTTTGCTTCTGCGATGCAAGATGACAACGGAGTCAAGGTCACGCTGGAAGATGGCAAAACTTTTGACGCTGACCTACTACTCGTAGCCGTCGGCCGTGGACCAAACGCCAGCAATATGGGGTTCGAGGAACAAGGCATCGCGATGGAGCGCGGATGGGTACTCGTCAATGAGCGCCTGCACACAAACATTGAAGGCGTCTTTGCCGTTGGCGACATCACACCAGGGCTGCAACTTGCACACCGCGGCTTCCAACACGGCATTTTCGTAGCAGAAGAAATTGCGGGACTTCGTCCAGTAGTGATTGCAGATGTGAACATTCCCAAGGTGACCTATTGCGAACCTGAGGTTGCAAGCGTTGGCCTCACCGAAGTTCAAGCACGTGCAGAACATGGAGACAACGTTTCCGCGTACGAATACAACTTAGGTGGCAACGGTAAGAGTCAGATTTTGGGCACCGCAGGCTTCATAAAAGTAGTAAGAATTAATGACGGCCCAGTCGTAGGCATCCACATGGTGGGCTCGCGCATGGGAGAACAAATCGGCGAAGCACAGTTGATCGTGAACTGGGAAGCACATCCAGAAGATGTGGCAGTTCTGATTCATGCACACCCAACACAAAACGAAGCAATGGGCGAGGCACACCTTGCTCTTGCTGGCAAACCGCTACACGCACACGCCTGATCTACAATTAATGATCCGCACAACGGATCACCGAAAGGGAGTCGAGTCATCATGTCGGTTTCAGTAACGATGCCACAGCTTGGCGAGAGCGTCACCGAAGGAACAGTTACCCGCTGGCTCAAGCAAGTTGGCGACACTGTTACCGCTGACGAGCCATTGCTCGAAATCTCAACCGACAAAGTCGACACAGAGATTCCCTCTCCAGTCACGGGCGTGCTGCTAGAGATTCGCGTGCTTGAAGACGGCATCGTTCAGGTTGGCGCTGAACTCGCAGTTATCGGCGCTGCCGATGAAGTTGCACCTGCTGCTCAGGCACAGCCCGCTGCACCCGTTGTTGCCGCAACACCTGAACCTGTGGCTGCTCCAGTTGCTGAAGTCGCCGCGCCAGTCGCCGCACCTGCTGCAACCCAATCTGGCTCAACTGTTGATGTCACGTTGCCACAGCTTGGCGAGAGCGTCTCCGAAGGAACCGTCACCCGTTGGCTCAAGCAAGTTGGCGAAACAGTGACTGCTGATGAACCACTCGTTGAAATCTCAACTGACAAGGTCGACACTGAGCTTCCGGCCCCCGTCAGCGGCGTACTTTTGTCAATCATCGTTGCCGAGGATTCCACCACTGAAGTGGGTTCAATTCTTGGGGTTATTGGTGTTGGCGCCAGTGCTGCTCCAGTTGCTGCACCAATCGTTGCAGCCCCTGTCGCAGTTGTAGCACCTGTCGTCGTCGCGCCAGTTGTGTCAGTTCCCGCTGTGTCAGTTCCGGCTGCTGTCGCGCCCGTTGTGTCAGTTCCAGCTGCTGCACCAATTGCCGCGCCTGCTGCTCCAGCGCCTACCCTTACTGCTCCGCGAACCAACGACGATGACTCATACGTCACTCCCCTTGTGCGTCGCCTCGCAGTTCAGAACGGGATTGATCTTTCAACGGTTATCGGAACCGGTGTTGGAGGTCGAATCCGCAAACAAGACGTCGCTGCTGCAGCCGAAGCCAAGGCCGCTGCGGTAACTCCTGCCGCTACGCCCGCAACACAAACCCAGACCGCGCCGGCCGCGCCAGTCGCGGTGTCACCACTGCGTGGTCGCACCGAACCGCTGTCACGTCTTCGCAAAGTTATCGCGGAGCGCATGGTTGAGTCATTGCAAATTTCAGCGCAACTCACCAGCGTCGTTGAAGTAGATGTCACGCGTATCGCAAATCTTCGCAACAAGGTTAAGGGAAGTTTCGAAGCCCGCGAAGGCGTGAAGCTGACTTTCTTGCCGTTCATCGGCAAGGCTGCAGTTGAAACCCTCAAGCAATTCCCTATGGTCAACGCCTCCATTGACATGGCTGCAAGCACGATCACGTATCACGACACTGAAAACCTAGGAATCGCTGTTGATACAGACCGCGGTTTGCTCGTGCCTGTTATTCGCAATGCCGGCGACCTAAACATTGCTGGTCTGTCTCGCAGTATTTCTGACATCGCAGAGCGCACTCGTTCAAGCAAGGTTTTGCCTGATGAACTCAGCGGTGGCACGTTCACGATTACAAATACAGGCAGCAGAGGTTCGCTGTTTGATACGCCAATCGTTAATCAGCCACAGGTTGCAATTCTGGGCACAGGAGCAATCGAAAAGCGTCCGGTCGTGGTTCCCGACTCAACGGGACAAGACGTCATCGCCATTCGATCAATGATGTACCTAGCGTTGTCTTACGACCATCGCGTCGTTGATGGCGCAGATGCAGCTCGATTCTTAGTTGCGATGAAGAATCGTCTCGAAGAGGGCTCATTCGAAGCCGAACTAGGTTTGTAAACCGCGATCATGAGAGTCGCGATTACCGGCGCGTCCGGACTCATCGGTTCAGCTCTCGTTCCGCATTTGCGGAGCGAAGGACACGAGGTCTTTCGTCTCGTTCGTCGTTCGGCAACCGCGCCGGATGAAATCTCGTGGGACCCAGCTACCGGAGCTGTCGATCTGACAGCAATGCAAGGTGTTGAGGGCGTTATTCACCTCGCAGGAGCAGGCGTTGGCGATCACCGCTGGAGCGATGCTTATAAAAAAGAGATTCTCGACAGTCGAGTAAACGGCACCAACACCATCGTGCGCGCCATGACTCAACTTGATCCAAAGCCACGCGTTTTAGTGAGCGGATCAGCCATTGGCTGGTACGGAGATACAGCTGATCGCGAAGTTGATGAAAGCGCCCCTGCCGGTGCTGGGTTTCTCGCTGAAGTTGTTCAAGCTTGGGAAGCTGCCACCGAACCTGCACATGAGGCTGGCATTCGAGTGGTGCATGCTCGAACTGGCCTAGTTGTTGCCAAGAGCGGCGGCGCTTGGGCTCGCATGTTCCCTCTGTTTAATCTTGGAGTCGGTGGAAAACTGGGTTCGGGAAAGCAGTACTGGTCTTGGGTCTCCTTGCGTGATGAAGTCAATGCCCTTGCTTTTTGTCTGACAAATGAATCAGTCAGCGGAGCCGTGAACATCACAGGGCCAACTCCACACACCAATGCTGAAGTCACCAAGGTCATGGGCAAGGTTATGGGCAGACCCACGTTACTTCCGGTTCCAGCGATAGCGCTGAACATCGCCCTTGGTGAATTCTCATCAGAGGTTCTTGGCAGCACTCGGGTACTTCCACGTGTTCTTGAAACCTGCGGATTCACTTGGCCAGATCCAACGATCGAAGATGCAATCCGGACGGCCTGGCAGACCCGTTGAGTGCTGATGTTGTTGTCGTTGGAGCCGGGCTTGCTGGGTTAGCTGCGGCGCGTCACCTCAGCATTCACGGAGTCAACGTTGAAGTCCTTGAGGCAAGCGATCAAGTAGGCGGTCGAGTCCGCAGCGACCACATCGACGGCGTCACCATGGATCACGGATTTCAGGTCTACAACACTTCATATCCAGAAGCAGCCCGCGTTCTAGACCACCAGGCTCTTGATTTACACCCACTCACTGCAGGCATCGGCGTTCGACTTGGACCAAACCGACTCGCTCGTCTGGGTGATCCCCGAAAGAATCTGATGCTTGGCTTAGGTGGACTCGGGCTAGCAACAGGCTCGCCTCTGTCGAAAGCCAAATTTGCTCGATATGCAATTTCTGCAGCACGCTCGCCCATCAACGCGCTTGAACAGCGACCAGACATCACTTCCCTTGAAGCCTTACAAGAAGTAGGTATCGACTCTTCGTTGTTGGAAAAAGTCATTCGCCCATTCCTCACCGGCGTATTTCTTGAACCTGATCTTCTTACTTCACGTCGCTTCATGGATCTAGTACTTCGCTCTTTTGTTCGCGGCACTGCTTGCTTACCCTCAGCGGGAATGCAGGCGATCCCTGAGCAGCTTCATCAAGCCTTACCAATTGGAACAGTGCGCTTGAACTGTGCTGTTGCCAAAGTTAACAACAAATCCGTCACCACAGTCGATGACGGACGGGTGTCAGCAAAACTGGTGATCGTTGCCACCGACCCGTTGACTGCGCAAAGGTTGGTCCCTGGAGTCACCGCACCCCAAGGCCGTTCAGTGACAACGTGGTACCACCTAGCAGACACCGCGCCGGCAGCTCTTGGGTTTGGTGATGCACTCTTGCTCGTTGATGCCAACTCAAGCGGGCCTGTCATCAACACAGTCGTCCTGACTTCTGCTGTGGCCTCGTACGCCAACCCCGGACAGGTGCTGGTGTCTTCATCGACTCTTGGTCTAGATGTTTCGGCGGAAGCCGCACAAGGAGTTCGAACCCATCTCGCACGCCTTTACGGGGTCTCGACCAAGGGCTGGCAAGAAGTTGGGGTCTACCCAATTGCATATGCCTTGCCTGTCATGGAGCCCCCCTTCCAGATCCAATCGCCAATCGAAATTGGTCATGTACTCATCGCGGGTGACCATCGCGATAGCGGTTCGATTCAGGGAGCCATGGTGAGCGGACGTCGGACCGCACAACGCGCTCTGGAATTGCTTGACTTACCATGAGCATTGTGGAAACAACTCAATTGCACGTTCAACGCTTAGGCTTTGGCGCTGACGCTGTTGATTACGTTCCCACCTGGGAACTACAGCGAGAAATACACGCAGGCGTTGTCGACGGTTCACGTCCTGACACGGTTTTGCTGCTTGAGCACCAATCTGTTTACACAGCGGGGCGGCGCACTGAAGTCTTCGAGCGACCATTTGATGGCACTCCCGTTGTTGATGTGGACCGCGGAGGCAAAATTACGTGGCACGGACCAGGGCAGATCGTTGGATATCCAATCGTGAAACTTGTTGGTCGCCTTGACGTGATCGCTCATGTGCGCAGACTCGAAAAAATGCTGATCGCAGTGTGCGCAGACCTTGGCGTTCAAACAACACAAATCAAGGGA
>JBIIAA010000093.1:0-7047 GCA_044240165.1 Candidatus Nanopelagicales bacterium | reverse complement strand
AAACAAATTGCACGAAACCCCTTGTGTACTCTCCGACGAGAGCCGATAGTTGTCTCATTAGTGAAATTTGGCAGGCGATTGTCTTGCCCTCTCGAGGAGGCTGTTTTGTCACGTAATCTTGATATGCCCATTTTTGATGCCGATAACCACATGTATGAGACCACGGATGCGTTCACTAAGTACCTGCCTGCTGAATACAACGAAGTAGTCAAATACGTCGAGGTAAACGGCCGTACCAAGATCGCTATTAAGAACGTCATTAGCGATTACATCCCAAACCCAACCTTCAATAAGGTTGCCCAGCCAGGTGCTCAGGAACTTGAATTCAAGCTCAAGAATCCGTCTTCAAAGACTGCAAGCAAGCCTGGTGACTTGGCGCTCATCGAGCCGCCTAAGTACATTACGTCGCCGCCAGCTTTCTTCAATCCAGCTGATCGACTCGAATTGATGAACGAACAAGGCATCGATCGCGCGATGATGTGGCCAACTCTTGCGAGTGTTCTCGAAGAGCGTCTGGTAGATGACCCAGTAGCGACCCACGTTGTCATTCACGCACTCAACGAGTGGATGTATGAGCACTGGAGTTTCTGCTACGAAGATCGTATTTTCGCCACTCCCGTGATCACGTTGGCAATTGTCGACGAAGCCATCAAGGAACTCGATTTCCTTATTGAGCGCGGTGCGCGCGTTATTTTGATTCGCCCAGCCACCGTTCCTGATTACAACGGTCGCCGCCGTTCATTCGCACTTCCTGAATTCGATCCATTCTGGAAGCGTGTTGAAGAAGCAGGCATTCTCGTAGGCATGCACTCATCAGATGATGGCTACACCCGATACACGAACGATTGGAACGGCATCAACGGAGAATTCAAGCCGTTCGCTGGTCGCTCGCTCTTCGGCTCAATTGTTGGTGCCGAGTACCGAGGCATCAAAGACACGGTTGCGTCAATCATCGGACATGGTTTGGCTAATCGTTTTCCAAATATTCGTTTCTTGCCAGTGGAAAACGGCACAGCTTTTGTGAAGCCTTTGATGACAACATTGAAGAAGCTCTATGCACGTGAGCCAGAGCGCTTCATTGAAGATCCAATGGTCACGTGGAAGCGTTCAATTTACGTGCACCCATTCGTTGAAGAAGACGTCACTGGTTTGATCGAAGCAGTCGGGGCAGACAACATTTGCTTTGGTTCGGACTACCCACATCCTGAAGGTATGTTCGATCCGATCACCTTCATTGACGAGATCTCCGACCTGACCCCTGAGGATCAGGCCAAGATCATGGGTGGCAACTTGGCCAAGCTCATGCGTATCGATCCAACGTCGAAGATCCTGTAAATAATTACTTAATAGCGTTGTAGCGAAGGCCGATATTGTCTCGGAATCTGGCAACAGGTTCCGATGGCAATATCGGTTTTTCGTTTCCTCAGTTTTACCTACAAGGAGTTCCCATGGCATACGAAACCAAGTTTTCATCCGATCCAGAGGCTCGCAAGAAGTACGCCCAATGGCAGTACGAGCGCACTGTTGACCCACGCGCCTACTACAACGAGTTGCGCAAAAAAGGTCCATTGGACTTTGAACAGATGGAAACCGCTGTCGATGTTATGGACCGGGTGTATGTCGAAGAAGTCCTGCGCTGTCCTGAGATTTATTCAAGTTCGGTATTGATGATGGGTGCAGCTGAGCCACCGATTCCCGTTGGTGTTGATGCGCCAGAACACACGCAGTTCCGTCGGGTACTTGATCCGTTCTTTTCACCAAAGTTAATGAAGGCGCTTGAGCCGGAGTTGACCGCACACATCAATGCCATCATTGATGAATTTATCGATAAGGGTGAAGTTGATTTCGCCACCCAGGTTGCCGTGCCATTTCCATCAAGCACATTCTTAACGTTGTTTGGGTGGCCGCTTGAAGAGCTTGACCAGATGGTCTACTGGAAAGACGTCATGATTCACCCCGACATGCTCTGTGGTGGTAGCTGGGAAGAAGGAATGAAACTTCAGCAGGTTGAAGTTCCCAAGATCTTCATTCGCTTGCAGCAAGCGATCGATGACAAGCGCGCGAATCCTGGCAATGACCTCATCACCACTGTTACACAGGCAGTCGGCGATGATGGCAAGCCTTTCACTGACAGCGTGCTCTGCCGATTGTTGTTCCAGGTCATGGCCGGCGGCCTCGATACAGTCACATCGTCATTGCAGTTGTTCTTCAACTACTTGGCCACGCACCCTGAAGCCCAGCAATTGATTCATGATGATCCAAGCCAGGTCACAAACGTCATCGAAGAACTGCTGCGTTGGGAAACCCCAGTAATGTCCGTGGCTCGCGTCACAACCCAAGACACGGTGCTTGCCGGTTGCCCAATCGCTAAGGGCACCGGAATTAGCCCTTCCCTTGCTGCCGCTGACGTTGATCCAGCAGTTCCAGGATCAAGCGAAGTGAACCTCACCCGCGGTGACAAAGCCCACCTAGCCTTCGGCGCCGGGCCACACCGATGCCTTGGGTCGCACTTGGCTCGTTTGGAGTTGCGAGTGGTGTTGCAGGAGTGGCACAAGCGCATTCCGTTCTACGAAATCAAGCCAGGCACCACGGTTGATTGGATCTCTCATCAGATCCGAGGTATTGAGCACCTCTGGCTGACTTGGCCAACCAAGTAAGCCCTGAACAAAATTTTGATCCGAACGCCAGCTTTGTTTGCCAAAGTAGCCAACGCTGGCGCTCGTTTTTTGCTATATCTATGACCATAAAATGAATATGTAAATTTACCAGCTCGAGACACCTTCGGCGCACTTAGGAAAGGCAAGACATGACTGACTACAAGTACATCACCTACGAAGAGCTTGATGACAAAAGCATCGTGCGGATCATGCTGAATCGTCCCAATCAGAGAAACGCACAGAACCGTGGTTTGCTTGTTGAACTTGACGAGGCTTTCCTGCGCGCTGAAGCCGATGACCAAGTTCGGGTCGTCATTTTGGGTGGCGCTGGCACGATGTTCTCGTCAGGTCACGACATGGGATCAAAGGATTCAATGTCTGAGCGCAAGGGTGGAGATAACGAGCACCCATCGATGAGCATCAATGGCGGAACGCGCGCCGGTGCAGAAAATCGCATGCTGCAGGAATGGCATTACTTCTACCAGAACACGTTGCGCTGGCGGAACCTGCGCAAGATCACGATCGCTCAAGTTCACGGCAACGTCTTTTCGGCCGGCTTGATGTTGATGTGGGCATGCGATCTGATCGTGGCAGCGGAAAATACAGAATTCGCTGACGTTGTTGGGCATCGCCTTGGCATGTGTGGCATGGAGTTCTTCGCACACCCATGGGAATTCGGGCCGCGCCGCGCTAAGGAACTCATGTTGACTGGTGACTCCATCGGTGCAGAAGAAGCACATCAGATCGGAATGGTCAGCAAGATCTTCCCAGAAGCAGAAATGTCAGAGAAGACTCTTGAAATGGCACGCCGTATCGCTCGCCTCCCAACCATGGCAGCGTTGATGATCAAGGAATCCGTGAACCAGTCTGTTGACAACATGGGCTTCCAAAATGCGCTGCAGGCATGCTTCACGATTCACCAGTTGAACCATTCACACTGGGCAGAAATTCACGAAAATAAGTACCCAGTGGGTGGCGTAGACGATGGCCTTGATGATTGGCGCAACGCACCACCTGTGCTTCGTCGAGATCAAACCTGATCTTCGTAACGACCAAGTAGAAGTAGCCCTGTAGTAGCGACCCTGAAGTAACGACCTTTCACCTGATTGAGGGAGATTCACAATGAATGAAGAACTGAGATTGCTTGAATTGACCTCAATCGGTGAAGGTCGTTACTCAGCGCCAATGCCTGAGGGTTCGCAAGAGGGTCGTGATGTAATTTTCGGGGGGCAGTTGATCGCACAAATGATCATGGCCTCCAAATTGAACGCGTCAGATGCAAAATATGTGAAGTCAATTCAAACAATCTTCAGCAGGGCTGGAACGTATGGACAGCCATTGGAGCTTCAGGTTGAGCCCTTCCATGATGGCCGTACTTTTGGAAGTTCAATCATCACTGCTTGGCAGGGCGAGCGACTGCTTTCTAAGTCGATGGTGCTTTCGACTGCCGATGAAGCCGATCTCATCTCGCATCAAATCGCTCCTCCAGCTGGCGTAAAGGGGCCTAAATTCGGTAAGCCAACCAAAGGCACTGAGTTCCCAGGTGCGGAGGTTCTTGAAGCCGAAACTGAATTCGACACCATCAACGGCGTTCCGGCTATGTCTTTGTGGATGCGCATGCCAGAACCAGTTGGATCCTTTGCAGCTAGCCAAGCAGTGCTGGCTTGGAGCACAAATGGTTGGCTCATCGGGTTGGCTATGCAGCCTTATGCGGAGCAGATTCAAATCGGCGATGCGCATCACACCCTGTCAACTGGCGTGATTGGTCATACCCTGCATTTCCATCGTGAATTCGATGCAGGCTCATGGATGCACATCGCCCAGGAAGCTAGCTTTGCCGGCAAGGGCCGCGTTCACGGTCGAGGGTCAGTCTTTAGCGAAGACGGCCACCTGCTTGCAACCTTCTCCCAAGACAGCATGTTGAAGCAGATCGATGCGAAGGTTGCTGGGTCATCACCTGACAGCCGCACTTGGATGTAAGTGGCAAACGAATCATTTTTCGATTTCTTTAGCCTTCTAACGTTCAGTCACACATATGAATTGAACGAATACGGGGCTCGTTAAAAAAGGCTGTTGTATCACGTAATCTCGATATGACACATCTTGATTTAACGGCGTTTAACACGGAAAATTACATGTATGAAAAAACTGATGCGTTCACGAGAAACCTTCCAAGTAGCCACGATGCTTTGGTGAAGTTTTTTGTGGCCAACGCTGGCAGGTATGTTTGGCGAGCGCTTTGCCGATGATTCAGAAGGAATGTTCGATCTAGTGACCTTTCTTGATGAATTAATACCGCTCCTGCGTGATCATCAAAATTAGGTTACGGAAGCAGCCCTAGTAAAACTCATGGAGTTCAAACTAGATGTGAAAACCCTGTAGCTTGAACCTAGTTCTTTACAAATAAAGTACGGGTTTTGATTCACCGAACTGGTGAAGCAAAACCCCTACTTTTACGGGCTAACTCTCGATTTCATGCTACCTATGGCAACCAACACCGATGTTGTAAAGGCCCTTACCACCGGCTTCGGCCACGTGGTAAGCAGTAAAGGTGCCCTTATTGCAAGCATTCTGATTTACCGCGCCAGCAGGAACAGCCGCCACCGTCGCTAAACCGAGCCCGAGAATTGATGCACTGAGTCCAGCAATAATTCGCTTGTTCATAAATACTCCAAACGTTAAAGAACAACGGATTTTCCGCTCCGTTAAAAGTAAAGATAGGCAAGCCTAAGCTCCAGAGACAAACCGTCTGTTGCTCAGACAATGCCCTAGAGGTGCATTGGATTCGCCCATACTGCAACCACGCTCAGATATGAATCATTTCATTTGCAGGTTATTCGATTGGCATGTCTGGAAGTACTGCCCATAAGTCGCGCAGATTTGCGAAATTACGATCAGGAAGGTTCAGGAGAACCTCGAGCACCGCGCTGTTGGCACTTGTGGCTTGCGCTTGGCGGATCAAATCGGATTTCGTTGTCGTGCCTGACGCAGTAAACGTCAATCCAACGTGATTAGCGATCAAGCTGCGGGTTATTGACTCATGCATATCTCTCCTTTGGTGTACCAATTAAATTTCTGAATTGTGCGATTCTTGATGAGCATGAATAAGCGCATGCGTGATCGCTTCTGGGGTGCTTACAAAAATGTGGCGCTCATGTGAAAGATGCTCATACACACCCAGCGTTCTGAAAATGCCTTCGTGATCGGGCTTGATACCTGAGAGAAGCACCGTGATACCTCGAGCTTCCAAGGTCTTTATGGTTTCACCCAACACTGTTGCGCCGGTGGCATCCAAAGTATTGATGCGGGACATACGCAAGATCACCACGCGCACGTCACTGACCTCTGATACTTCAAGGAGAAAACGGTGCGCTGCGCCGAAGAACAAGGGACCATCAAGGCGGTAGGCGATCACGTGCTCACGAAAGAGCGCTCGTTCATCTTCGCTGTGATCGCTGGTATCAAGTGGGGTTGTGTCTACGTGTGCTGACATGGACACCTGGCGCAGCGCATACAGACCCGCTATTACTAAACCGATAATCACAGCGGTTACGAGGTCGAACACGATCGTTGCCAATGCTGTAACAACAAGAACTACGGCATCTCCGCGAGTTGATTTCAAGAGTGACCGCAGGTTGGACACTTCGACCATCTGCACGACAGTGGCAATCAGCACGCCGGCTAGGGCGGATAGTGGAATGAAAGACACCCAACGGGACGCCACCAAAATAACTAGAAGCAGGGCCACCGATTGAGTGATTGCTGCAAGCCGCGAGCGAGCGCCGCTTCGTACGTTGACAGCTGTTCTAGCGATTGCAGCGGTTGCCGGGACGCCACCGAAAAGAGGTGCCGCGAGATTTGCTACACCTTGGCCAAACAATTCACGATTTGAGTTGTGGCGTTCACCGACGCTCATGGCATCAGCCACGGTTGCAGACAGCAAACTTTCTAAAGCGGCAAGAGCCGCGATAGCAATTGCAGGCATCAATAATGCTGAGAAGCTGTTCCAAGGAATCACTGGAACTGATGGGCTTGGCAGACCGGTTGGAATTTCCCCAATCGTCGCAACATCAATTCCGGTAACAGCCACGACAATGGTTGCGAGAGCTACGGCTATCAATGACACTGGAAGACGAGGACGAAAGCGCACGGCTAACAGCATGCTTGCAGCAACCCCGACAGCGATTGCGATCGAAAGCACTTGCGGGTGCGCGAGCCAAGCTAACTCTGCAGACCACGCGATTGAAACGACTTTCTCGCCCTCGCCTGGAACTCCCAAGATGGCTGGCACTTGCTGCAGTCCAATGATCACTGCAATACCCAATGTGAAACCTTCAACTACAGGTAGTGGGATGTATTGCATATAACTGCCTGCGCCTGCCAGTGCTAA
>JBIIAA010000092.1:0-7059 GCA_044240165.1 Candidatus Nanopelagicales bacterium | reverse complement strand
GCTGCGCATTTCGTGGCCGTGTCAACCAACGCGGAAGAAGTCGCGCACTTCGGCATCGATGTCAACAATATGTTTGGCTTTTGGGATTGGGTAGGCGGGCGATACTCCATGGAGAGCGCAATCGGCCTGTCGACAATGATCGCCATCGGCAAAGACAACTTCCAAGATTTGCTTGACGGCTTTCACTCCATCGATGAACATTTTTTGAATGCTCCCGATAGACAAAATCTCCCGCTTCTTATGGGGTTGCTATCCGTATGGAACCGAAACTTTCTCAAGGTGCCAACTACTGCAGTGCTTCCATACTCGCAATACCTGTCCCGTTTCCCAGCGTATTTGCAACAACTCACGATGGAAAGTAACGGCAAGAGCGTTCGCCGAGATGGATCGAAAGTTTCCTATGACACTGGCGGAATCTACTGGGGGGAGCCCGGCACGAATGGTCAGCATTCTTTCTATCAAATGCTGCATCAAGGCACCAGCACAGTTGCTTGCGACGTAATCGTAATCGCCCAAAGTGCAGATCAAGATGGCAATCAGCAAGACATCTTGGTTGCAAATGCGCTAGCTCAGGCCGCTGTTCTTTCTCTGGGCCGTACCGCCGAAGAGGTCCGAGCAGATGGAACCGCACCTGAACTCGTAGAGCACAAGGTGATGCCAGGAAATCGACCAACAAGCGTGTTGATGATGCAAAAACTGGATCCGTTCACGTTGGGAGCACTCGTGGCCCTGTATGAACACAGTGTTTTTGTACAAGGAGCGGTTTGGGGGATCAACTCATTTGACCAGTGGGGTGTTGAACTGGGTAAAAAGGTTGCACTCGGAATTCTTGCCGATCTAAGGGCCAACACGTCCAAAGACTCAGCGTTGGATCCAGCCTCGGTTGCAGATATCGACAAGTACTTGTCTCTTCGATAACCAAAAATATGGCGTGTGTTTTCAGTTACGAGTTTGTGCCACGGCGGCGAAGATATCTTTCGAAATCCCGTGCTATTGATTCTCCGTTGGCCTCTGGCAGATCCGCAGCATCACGTGTGTGTTCCAGTTGCTTCACGTATTCAGCAACCTCATCATCTTCTGAGGCCAATTCGTCGACGCCCATTTCCCAGGCGCGGGCATCCTCGATCAGATCGGCAATTGGGATCGAAACATCGACTACATCCTCAATTCGCTGAACTAATGCCAACGTCGCTTTTGGATTTGGGGGCTGACTTACGTAATGCGGTATCGATGCCCACAGGGAGACGGCAGGTATGCCCATAGTGCTGCAGGCATGTTGAAGAACTCCGACTATGCCAGTTGGGCCTTCGTAGGTTGAGGTTTCTACACCGTATTCTGCTTGTAAGGCAGCGTCCGAACTCGTACCGTGGATTGGAACAGGTCGGGTATGTGGAGCGTCTGTAAGAAGCGCACCCAAGGTGGCGACTAGGCGAACATCTAGTTCGGCGCATAAGCCTAAGATTTCGCGGACAAACTGCTGCCAACGCATATTTGGCTCAATGCCAGCGATCAACACGACATCGTGTTTTGCACCTGGTATTTGGGCGGTGTAGATCTTGGTCGATGGCCAGTGGATCTCGCGCGAACCACTCTCATTGGTGCTCACTAACGGTCGATTCACCTGATAGTCGTAATAGTCCTCTGAATCGAATTCGGCCAGCAACTCCGCGTCCCAAATGTCACAGAGATATTCGATTGCAGCTGAGGCTGACTCGCCAGCATCGTTCCAGCCCTCAAAGGCGGCGATCAAAATCGGTTCCCTCAGCACGGGTAGGCCGTCGTACTCAATCATTGACCACTCCCTTCGTTGCCTGCACCAATCTAACCCGACAACCCCACTCGGTAGACTGGTTTCATCATGAATTCAACACCGAAACCAAGCCTTCGTGAAGCCCTTGCCACCAGAGTAGTGATAGCCGATGGCGCTATGGGCACCATGCTCCAAGCAGCGGATCCCTCAATGGAGGATTTCCAAGGCTATGAGGGTTGCAACGAGATTCTCAACATCACTCGCCCTGATGTGGTCGCGAGCGTTCATGACGCGTATTTCGCCGTAGGCGTTGACTGCGTGGAGACCAACACCTTCGGTGCCAACTATGCAAACCTCGGTGAATACGACATTCCAGATCGCATCTATGAGTTAGCTGAAGCTGGGGCACGCATCGCACGTGAGTGTGCAGATAAGTGGTCAACACCCGATCACCCACGATGGGTGCTGGGTTCGGTTGGACCAGGAACGAAATTGCCTTCTCTGGGTCATGCTCCGTTTGCCCTGCTGCGCGATGCTTATCAAGAGCAGGTGCGCGGTTTGATCGACGGCGGATCAGACGCGATTCTCATCGAAACAGCGCAAGATCTTTTACAAGCAAAAGCAGCACTCATCGGTGCGCGCCGTGCATTAACTGCGGCAGGGGTGGATCTTCCGATCATTGCTCAAGTCACTGTTGAAACCACCGGCACAATGTTGCTCGGTACTGAAATTGGAGCTGCGCTCACAGCACTAGAACCGTTGGGCATTGATGTTATCGGGTTGAACTGTGCAACTGGCCCGCAAGAAATGAGTGAACATCTTCGTACGTTGGCGAAGTCAGCCAACATCGGCATTTCAGCTATGCCCAATGCAGGCCTGCCGCAATTAACTTCTGACGGCGCTTATTACCCGTTGAGCCCAGATGAACTTGCAGATGCCCACGATAATTTCACCCGTGAATATGGACTTGGCTTGATCGGTGGTTGCTGCGGCACAACACCTGCGCACCTTGAGGCTGTTGTGAAACGTCTGCAGGGTCGGTCTATAACTGTTCGTCATCCTCACCATGAAGCATCAGTTGCCTCGCTTTACCAATCGGTGCCGTTTCGCCAAGACACCACATATTTATCCATTGGAGAGCGAACCAACGCAAATGGATCGAGAGCATTTCGAGATGCAATGCTGGCCGCTAACTGGGATGACTGCATTGAGATTGCGCGTGCACAAATCCGTGACGGCGCTCATGTGCTGGACCTTTGCATTGATTACGTCGGTCGCGATGGCGTACAAGACATGCGCGATTTAGCTGGACGACTTGCTACGGCCAGCACTCTGCCGCTCATGCTTGATTCAACTGAACCTGCAGTACTTGAAGCCGGACTCGAGATGATCGGTGGGCGTTCAATCGTTAACTCGGTCAACTACGAAGATGGCGATGGTCCTGAGTCCCGATTTGGCAAGATCATGCCGTTGGTCAAGGAGCATGGCGCGGCAGTGGTGGCCTTGACGATTGATGAGGAAGGTCAGGCTCGAACAGCCGAGTGGAAAATTCGAGTCGCCGAAAGGCTCATCAAAGACCTCACTGAGAATTGGGGCATGTCGGTCGAAGACATCATTGTTGACACGTTGACTTTCCCGATAGCCACCGGCCAAGAAGAGACTCGACGCGATGGCATTGAAACTATTGAAGCTATTCGGGTTCTTCATGAACGATTCCCGACCTTGCAAACAACTCTGGGCTTGTCCAATGTTTCATTCGGCCTGAATCCAGCCGCTCGCCAAGTCTTGAACTCAGTGTTCCTGTATGAGTGCATTGCGGTTGGACTCACTTCTGCGATCGCTCACGCGTCGAAAATCTTGCCGCTGAATCGGATCCCTGATGATCAGCGACAGGGTGCGCTCGATCTTGTCTACGATCGTCGCGTCTATAACGAAGCAGGCGAACTCACCCATGATCCGCTTACGCATTTCCTGGATCTCTTCATAGGCGTTGAAGCAAAATCTCTCAATGCATCTCGTGCAGAAGAATTGGCCAAACTTCCGCTATTTGAGCGTCTCGAGCGTCGAATAATTGATGGCGAACGCAATGGGCTTGAAGTGGATCTTGATGCAGCACTTTTAGAGAAGCCAGCATTAGCAATTGTCAATGAGACTTTGCTCGAGGGCATGAAAACTGTTGGACAGCTTTTCGGCTCGGGCGAAATGCAACTTCCTTTCGTTCTGCAAAGTGCTGAGGTCATGAAAACGGCAGTCGCCTATCTTGAACCCCACATGGAACGTTCTGATGAAGACGGCAAAGGCACCATGGTGTTGGCCACAGTCAAGGGCGACGTTCACGACATTGGCAAGAACCTTGTAGACATCATTTTGACCAATAACGGCTACAACGTCGTAAACATAGGCATCAAGCAACCGATCAACTCAATTATTGAAGCGGCGATCGCGAGCAACGCGGATGCCATCGGTATGAGCGGCCTGCTTGTCAAGAGCACTGTGGTGATGCGCGAAAATCTGCAAGAAATGAATGAACGTGGAATTGGCGAGCAATTTCCGGTTCTTCTGGGTGGCGCCGCGCTCACCCGTGCCTTCGTGGAACAGGACCTTCAGGAGATTTATACCGGTCAGGTTCGTTACGCGCGTGACGCCTTCGAGGGTTTGCGACTCATGGATGCTGTCATGGGTGTTAAACGGGGAGTTCCAGGCGCGGCTTTGCCTGAGGCTCGCAAACGACGAGTGACATCTGCGGCAAAAGTCACCTTGACCGAACCAGAAGATATGCCGAGCAGGTCTGATGTTTCAGCAACAGTGCCCGTTCCTCTTGCTCCATTTCTTGGAGATCGGATAGTTAAAGGCATTCCACTCGCCGACTATGTGCCGTACCTAGATGAACGGGCACTATTTCTAGGCCAGTGGGGGCTAAAACCAACTCGCGGCGACGGTCCTTCGTATCAGGAATTGGTCGAGACTGAAGGTCAGCCTCGTTTACGCATGTGGCTTGATCGCATTCAAACCGATGGAGCGATCGAACCGGCCGTGGCCTACGGATATTTCCCTTGCTACAGCGAGGGCGATGAGCTGGTGATTCTGCATTCAGAGGGCCCAAATGAGGGACAGGAACGCACTCGACTTTCATTTCCTCGCCAACGTCGGGATCGCCACTTGTGCATCAGTGACTTCTTCAAGTCCAAGGACAGTGGTGAAATCGATGTTGTCGCTTTCCACATCGTCACGATGGGCGAAGCCGCTTCAAAAGCGACAGCGAAGTTATTTGAAGCTGACAACTATCGCGATTACCTCGAACTGCATGGGTTGTCGGTTCAGCTCACAGAAGCTCTAGCTGAATACTGGCACGCACGCACACGTGAAGAGTTGGGCTTGAATGCCGAAGACAATCCGGATATGGATATCTTGATTGCCAAGCAGGGATACCGCGGTTCACGGTACTCATTTGGCTATCCGGCGTGCCCCGATCTAGATCAGCAGGTGCAATTGATGGAATTACTGAAGCCTGAACGCATTGGCGTTGAACTGTCCGAAGAGTTTCAGCTTCATCCGGAGCAATCAACGAGTGCGATCATCGTTCATCACCCCGAGGCTAAGTACTTCAACGCCACGTGATGCCTGCAGCAGTGCTTTTTGATATGGACGGCACCCTCATTGACTCCGAGCATCTGTGGCTACAAGGTGAGCGCACGGTTATGCAAGAAATGGGTGGTCTGTGGGACCAAGAAGATCAAGCGCATTGTCTCGGAGGCCCAATAGAGCGCGCTGTTGATTACATGATTGCGAAAGCTCAATCAGAGCAGTCGCAAACGCAGGTTTTGGATCGCCTACTCGTTGTCATGGGGGAGTTGTATCAGCACTCACCGCTGCAGTGGTGTCCGGGCGCTAGGGAACTCCTCGTTGAGGCGTTAGACAGACACATTCCTACGGCTTTAGTGACAGCGTCGTGGCGTCGAATCATTGATGTTGTGCACTCAGCGATTAATCACGATCTTGGACGCGAGGCTTTCACCATCACTATTGGTGGCGACGAAGTGGAAAGCACTAAACCGCACCCAGAGCCTTATGTCACTGCGGCCCACCAGTTAGGCCTTGCCACCCACGATTGTCTAGCACTTGAAGATTCACCCCCCGGTGCTGCTTCTGCTCATGCGGCAGGCTGCAGGGTAGTTGCCATTCCGCACATCACGCCGATTGCACCTCAGCCACACCTGGTGCTTGTCGAAAGCCTTGTAGGACACAACCTTGAGTCTTTGTGGTTGATGACTGCTTAGGTTTCCAGAAGGTTCAGCGACTCAAATGAAGTCGACTCCCACGTGTTGGTAGGTGGTAATTCAGGCGCCACCCCACCATATTGCGGGCAGAGATGTTGGTAGGAGCACCAGCCGCATAACTTGGATGGCTTGGGATTGAATCCTTCAACCACCGCCTGTTGAATTTGCTTACGAATCGCCAGAATCTTTTGTTCGGTGTTCACTAGATCTTGCTCAACAGGTTCATACCGAAGAGCCTCGTTGCTACCCAGGTAGAGCAATTGCAACATCGCAGGGATTTCACCAGTTAACCGCCACCAGGCAAGGGCGTAAAACCGCATTTGAAACATTGCTGAAGATTCGAAACCAGCACGTGGAGCTTTACCCGATTTGTAATCAACGATCCGGATCTGCCCAGCGGGAGCTTTATCGACGCGGTCAATAAATCCCCGAATACTGAAACCTTCAGCAATTTGGACGGCCACAGCCATTTCGCGCGCGTGTGGGGCCAAGCGAGATGGATCTTCCAGAACAAAGTATGTCTTCAACAGCGGTTCGATTTTCGCGACCATTGCCTCTGCGAACTCCGCGGCTCTTGCCGGTTCATCTGGCAGTTTTGCATCGATCAGGAGCGCGCTAGTACCGGGAACATCCACAACTGCCAACTCGAGCCAAGCTTGCGCAAAGAGATTCTTTGTCGAGTCGATTGTGCGTTCCTGGGCCGGAAGATCAAAGAGACGTTCAAGAGCCGTGTGGATGAGATTCCCGCGTAAAGCCGCAGCAGACGGCGCCTCAGCCACGCGATCGATATTTCGCAGCCTAAATTTCAAGGGGCAACTTTGAAAGTCATTAGCTCGCGAAGGAGATAGCGACGATGGGAAGGAGGGACTCACCGACAACACTGTAGAGCCAAGCACGACTACGCTTGCCCGAATGTCGACAAGTGCACACCGCAAAGGACCATTTCGCGAGGGTGACCTCGCCCAGCTCACGGATCCGAAAGGCAAACTGCACACGGTCAAGTTGACCCTAGGAAAAGTCTTTCATACTCAT
>JBIIAA010000091.1:0-7082 GCA_044240165.1 Candidatus Nanopelagicales bacterium | reverse complement strand
GCAGTGCACTCAGTGCGGTGACTGAGTTAGGGGTTGCTACCAGAATTGCCATTGCAAGCTCCTTATTGGGATGTGGTTCGACTTCTTGTACTTCGACCCATCGACCCCGGCTCCTTGCACCGCCGAACCCGGGGTCGAAGCGAGCCCGGCGGGGCAAGAAAGCTCTCTGAGAACCCCGGCCGCGAATCCTGCGAGCCTCAGAGTGTTCGAACAAGTGTTCGAACAAGACACACGTTAGCCCGAAGGCCTGACAATCGTCAATCCCCCCTCATCAACCCCCCATTGGAGTGCAGGGAAAGCCCTGAGCAGCCCCTCACATGCATCAACCCGTTCTCGAAAAATCCGATTGTTCAACCTTCACGTCAACTTCTGTGTTTCAGAATCCAGCCGGAGCACCCACCCCGCCCCACTGAACTCGTTCTCCCTAAAACTCAGTATCTTGACTCATCGCTACCCAAGAAAAGGAACATCATGAGCAAGGTCTGGTTCATCACAGGAGCTTCACGCGGCTTTGGTCGTTCATGGACAATCGCAGCGCTTGAACGCGGAGATCGCGTCGCTGGCACAGCACGTGACATCACAACTCTCAGCGATATTTCCGACCGCTTCGGTGATGCTTTCCTACCGCTTCATCTTGACGTCACGAACCGCGACGGTGACTTCGCGGCAGTTCAACAAGCTCACGAATATTTCGAGCGCCTTGACGTTGTTGTCAATAACGCTGGCTACGGCCACTTTGGATTCATCGAAGAACTATCCGAAGTTGATATTCGCGACCAAATGGAAACTAATTTCTTTGGCGCGCTTTGGATAAGCCAGGCTGCGATACCCATCATGCGCAGCCAAGGTTTCGGCCACATCATTCAAATCTCAAGTGTGGGAGGCGTGGCAGCTTTCCCAGGCATTGGCGCCTACAACGCATCGAAGTGGGCACTTGAAGCGATGAGTGAATCACTGTCGCAAGAAGTTGCTGAATACGGCATCAACGTCACGATTATTGAACCAGCTGGTTTTGCAACCGAATGGGGCAATAACTCAGCAGTGCACTCCGATGGACTTCCGCACTATGAAGAAAAGCGTGTTGCTCGAGCAGCAGCCCAACGAGTCACCCCGCCAGCTGAAGCAACCAATGCCGCGCTCTTTGCTGTTGTGGATGCAGAACAACCACCACTGCGTTTATTGCTTTCTAGCGCAGCTTTGATGCTTGCTACCAGTGCATACGACAAGCGCTTGGCTGAATGGGCGGCCTGGAGCGAAGTCACAAAGGCTTGCGACAGTTTGTAACCTGACTGGCTACTCCCCCTGAGGGTCCAGTGACTTGGCATACCCATCATGGAATCCATGCTCTTTTTCCAGGATGCGCAGTTCTAGTGCTGCCCTTTCTGCCTGAACATCAATTGTTGCTCGCTTATCAGCGATGTAATCCATCACGGCGAACAGCACACCTGACACCACGAAGGTGAGGTGAATCATGATCATCCAAAAGATCTGATCAGTGTCTGTCATTTCCGGCTCAAGGAACACTGCAAGCAACTGAATAACCGAGATCGCAACCAACGATCCGATCAGTTTGATCTTCAGGCCAGAGAAGTCGACTTTGCCCATCCAGCTTGGACGATCTTCAGTGTCTTTTGCCACCGAAATTTTTGAAACAAAGTTTTCATACCCACTGAAAATTACGATGATGATCAGGTTTGCTAACAGCACGATGTCGAGCAACTCAAGCAAACTGATTGTCGTGTCTTTCAAAGTTGCACCAGCAGTAATCGTCAGCAGATGCCAGAACTCTTGGGCAAACTTGAATACGAGCACAAACAAACCTAAAAGCAGGCCGACATAAAACGGCATCAATAGCCAGCGGCCATTGAAGAGCATCACTTCGACACCATGCTCGAAAGATTTGAGCTTGCCAACAATCCCGCCAATGTTGGAATGAGGATTCTTGGTCACAATGTGCTCCTTGAAAATTACGCTCGGCGTCAAAGACTACTGACCTTAGAAGCAGCCTAATCTCGCGCTCTAGACTCAGACACATGAGTGTGCGGGTCTATACGGGAGGTCATGCCGATCGCGGCAGCAATCTTCCGCCTTGGGTCCCCAAGGTTCCTTGGGTACTTCTCAGTCTTGGGATTTTGGCCCAGATCGTGTGGGTATTGGTCGATGGCTCGTTGCGCCAGGCCCTGACCATCGTTTCTGTTCTCGCATTCTTTGGCACGTCGGCCATACACGCCCGACTCACCCGACGAACGAAATGGACACTTCAGTACCTCGGCATCACTCTTGGAGTGAGCTTCCTTGTTGAGGTTGTTGGCGTTGGAACACAATTCCCCTTCGGCGAATACACCTACACCGACGCCCTTGGGCCACAGCTCTTCGGCGTGCCCTTACTCATCCCGCTTGCTTGGGCTTCGATGGCGTACCCCTGCCTCTTGGCAGTGCAAAGACTTGCGGTCGATCCACTCACCACGGCGCTCCTAGGTGGCGTGCTCTTTGCCTCGTGGGACCTTTTCCTTGATCCCCAGATGGTCAGCCAGGGTTACTGGACCTGGGCAAATGCTGGCTGGGTCATTCCTGGCATCGACGGCATCCCTCTGCAGAATTTCTTGGGCTGGTTACTCACCGCGCTCATTTTGATCGCGTTGCTTGATCGACTGCCTCGTCGCGTGGCAAAAGACAGCGTTCCTGCAGTGATGCTCAGCTGGGTATATGTATCTAACGTGCTGGCAGCACTCGTGTTCTTCGGGCGACCAGGAGTTGCACTATGGGGTGGCGTCGTGATGGGAGTCATCGTGATTCCTTGGTGGTGGCGAAGTTGGAGCCAACCGCAATGGTGATCAGGCGAATAACTACGGCTGGTTCTATCGCATCAGGCGCAATTGCAATCCACACTGCATTCAACTTAACCAACTTGCGCAAACCAAATCCTGTCTCGCCGCCAGTACTCGAAAAAGTGAGCGTGCTCATTCCCGCGCGCAATGAAGAAGCCACAATCGAACGTTGCATATTGACTGTGCTTGCTTCGCTGGGTGTACCTGAACTCGAAGTGCTCGTACTTGACGACGATTCAACAGATCGCACAGCAGAAATCGTCAGCTCGATAAACGATCCACGAGTCCGGCTAATTCGTGGCACCGATGAACCCCCTACCGGTTGGCTCGGAAAACCTTGGGCTTGCACACGCCTTTCTGCTGAAGCAACAGGAACCGCGCTTGTCTTTATCGATGCGGATGTCGAACTTTCTCCAGACGCCATCCGCGCTTGCGTTGGCGAATTACGGGCGCACAACTACGCCCTGGTCTCGCCCTATCCAATGCAATTAGCACAAGGCTGGCTTGAACGCTTGGTTCAACCAATCGTCACCTGGTCTTGGTGCGCCTTCTTACCTCTGGGATGGTCACAGCGGTCAACACGTCCTTCACTGTCTGCTGCGAATGGTCAGTTCCTCGTTATCGACTCAATGGCCTATCGCGGCATCAACGGTCACGAGGCTGTTGCCTCTGAAGTTCTTGAAGACATCGCGCTGATGCGAGCACTCAAAAGTTCAGGCGCGTTTACTTGCACGATGGACGGATCAGCGCTTGCTACCTGTCGGATGTACTCAACA
Organism: Candidatus Nanopelagicales bacterium; assembly: GCA_044240165.1. Classification (GTDB taxonomy): domain Bacteria; phylum Actinomycetota; class Actinomycetes; order S36-B12; family S36-B12; genus UBA11398. The sequence continues at coordinate 3,478 of JBIIAA010000091.1, read as the reverse complement.
ACTGATCAGGTCGTCGATGGCTATGCCAAATCATTATGGGCAGGCTTTGGTGGACCAGCAGGATCAATTGGCGTGAACCTCTTCTTGATTTCGACGTTCGTCGTGCCACCTCTTGCTGCCGTCGTTTCCCGATCGCCACGAACGCGCGCAATAGGTGCGGCGGGTTACCTTGCCGGGGTTACTAGCCGCGCTCTTGTTGCTCGACGAACTGGTGCGCGAGTTTGGCCGGACAGTGCCATGCACCCTGCTTCGATCGCTGCAGTCGGTGCGCTATCTGCCATCTCTTGGTCCCGTCATCTCAAAGGAAGCAATACCTGGAAAGGCCGGTCGCTCTCATGAGTCGCATCGTGGTGATTGGTGCTGGGGTTGGTGGCTTAGCTACTGCAGCGCGCACTGCAGTGAAAGGCCACGAAGTTGTCATCGTTGAACAAGGTGCTCGGGTAGGCGGAAAACTGCACACCTACCGCCGAGATGGCTTCGCCTTTGATACTGGCCCTTCGCTGTTCACTCTGCCCGCGGTGTATCGCGATCTCTTTTTGAAAACTGGCGAGCCGCTAGAAGACTGCGTTGATCTCCAACCAGTTGAACCAGGATTTACCTACCACTGGAGCGATGGAACAACTGCGGTGCTTCCAGGTGTTGGCATCGGAAAAGCTGCTGAGGCACTTGGCGATGCACTCGGAGGCAAGGCCAGCGACCAATGGCGTGTACTCATGCAACGGGCAAGCGATATGTGGGCACTTACCCGTGCACCTGTATTGCAATCACCACTAGAAGGTTTGCGTAGTGCAGCTCGACTAACCAGGAGCGTGCAAGACATTCGCACGATTGCGCCTTTCACTACTTTGCGGGGGTTAGGAAAGCGCACCTTTAGCGATCCTCGACTTATCACCCTGCTTGATCGCTATGCCACCTATACCGGAAGTGATCCTCGGCGTGCTCCTGCCGCATTGGCTACGGTGCCATTCGTTGAACAGACCTTTGGTGCTTGGCATATTGGCGGTGGCGTTGGCACCTTGGCGCCGGTGCTTGCCGATCGCGCCCGCGCACGTGGAGCCGAGATCCGATTGAACTCCCCCGTTGCGTCAATTGAGCTTCGCGATGGCGCAGTTTCAGGTGTCGAACTCACCACAGGTGAGTTTCTCAATGCCGACATCGTGATTTCCGATGCAGACGCGTCAGTTCTATACAACTCACTCCTGCCATCAGATTCCAGAACAACGAAAGTGCTTCGCACTCTTAACCGATCCACTCCCTCTCTAGCAGGTTTCGTGATGCTGCTTGCAGTTCATGGAGAAACTCCAAACATCACTCATCACAACGTTTGGTTCCCCGAAAATTACGATGCCGAATTCGATTCGATCTTTACCAAGCATCCGCAGGCTGTCCCTGAACCCACTATTTATGCATGCGTTCCAAAGGATCCCGCTATGCGACCAGATGCCGACCATGAATCGTGGTTCATCTTGGTGAATGCACCTCGCCACAGCGACAACGGTGCTGCAGGCACAATGAATTGGAACACCCCCGGAATCGCTGAGGCTTACGGAAAGCACGTGCTGGACCTTTTAGCCGCTCGAGGAACTGATCTGCGTTCAAGAATTATTTGGCAAGAGATTTCTACTCCCGCAGATCTGGAACGTGACACCGCGGCTCCGGGCGGTGGGATCTACGGCATGGCTAGCCATGGGTCCCTCTCAACTTTTAAACGTCCAACAAATCAGGCACCTATCCCGGGTTTATTTGTCGTCGGTGGATCCGCACACCCAGGTGGTGGATTACCACTTGTTGGCATGGGAGCTGAAATTACTGCCGAACTTATTGGTCGCGCGAAAAAATAACGCTCATTTTGTTGGCCATCACTCGAGGCCACGAAGGTTTGTCGTGATTGCGTTTTACCGGCTCAGGTGGATGAATCCACGTTGCTAGTCGACCATCTTTAGCTACCAAGCGAAGACGTTCCTCAGTCGCGATACGCACTTCCCCTGGACACACCACTAAAACTCGGTCGAGTGCACGTAAGCGCGAGTTTGCGTCGATGGGAAACGGCTCATTTTCACGAACGATCAAGGACACCACTGCGCCCTTGGGTAATCCAAGTTCACTAATAAACACACCGATAAGCCCCGAGCCTTCGGGAACATCCAATGCCAAGACCACAGCGTTCATCGCATCTAACGGAGCGCTTTCAAGGTCGAATTCCGAAGCTTCGGTTGGCAACGATACGTGCAGTTTTTTAGCAAGCACCGGCAACAGCGGGGTTTGCACTGCCAACAACACAATTACCACGATCACTGTGGCATCAAAAACTTGTTCAGCACCGGTAACTGCGAGCCCTAACGGAATTGCAGCAAAAACAATAGGCACGGCTCCGCGCAAACCAGCCACACTGACAAAGATCCGCTCCTTTAATCCCCACCTGAACGGAGTCAACGAAACAAAAGCTGAGATGGGCCGTGCGATGAAGATCAACGCCACGCCAGCCACGGCCGCAATCCCAAATGCCGCAGGCAACCGGCTGACATTCACGAGGAGTCCAAGCATGACGAAAAGCCCAATTTCGGAAATCCAAGCCAAACCATCAGCAAAACCGATGATGGATCGACGATGCGGAAGTCGAGTTGCAGAGCCCAGCAACACTGCACCTACATAAACCGCCATAAACCCAGAGACATGAATGAAGTCAGCCAACGCGAAAGTGCCAACAAGCATTGCCATAGCAGCGATTGGATAAAGCCCTACAGCCGGCAATGCCAATCGCGGCAAGATCCAGCGCGCAGCAAGGCCCCCAAGAACCCCAACGATGGCACCACCGATTAACTCACCAAGGATCTGCAACGCGATAAACCACCAGGGAGAATCAGTAAATGCACCACTAGCGATAAGGCTGACTAACACCACGACAGGGGCGTCGTTGAATCCGGCTTCACCTTCAAGAACGGTGCGCAATCTTGGTGCCAACTTCAACTTACGAAGAACCGAAAACACTGCAGCTGCATCTGTCGCAGCAAGAACCGCTGCCAAAAGCATGGCGTTACTCGTGGAAATTTCAGTGAAGAAAATGAGCGGAAGCGCAACTACCCCGATACTTGCCAGAACACCCACAGATGCCAAGGTGATCGCTGGCCATAACACCGGACGTAATTCAGATATTCGGGTAGTCAACCCGCCCTGAACCAAAATCAGCACCAGCGCGATGTAGCCCAGGACTGCAGCAAGTCCCGCATCTTGAAAATTGAGTTGATCGAAAAACGTGCCGAGGAAAAGTCCGATACCTAAGTAGAGCAACAGCCCAGGGACCCCAAGCCGCCCAGCAAAACGCACCCCAAGTATGGAGATCAGAACAATTACCGCCCCAACGAGTAACGCCGGAGCAAGTGAATCCAGCGTCATCGCTGCTACCTCGAACCTAGACCGAGGGCTTCGTATACCTGCACTGTAGAAGTTGAACGATTCAACGTGTAGAAGTGCAAACCGG
>JBIIAA010000004.1:0-45979 GCA_044240165.1 Candidatus Nanopelagicales bacterium | reverse complement strand
TGAGAAATTGGAAACATTCGGCTACTTTCATCTCAAATTCGAGATATTCAACATAGTTGCTGGAATGGAATCACCTATGACTGCACTACCGCAGATTTCACATTACCCGTTGCGCTGGAAAGCACTCATCGTGCTGGGCGCAACGAATCTGATGTTTGCCCAAAGTGTAGGTGTTGTGGGAATCGGACTTCCTTCGATGCAGCAGGACCTTGGAATGTCCGATGCCAGTCGGCAATGGGTCGTGACTGCGTATGGATTGGCCTTTGGCGGATTGCTTCTTCTCGGCGGCCGAATTTCAGACTTCGCGGGTAGAAAACGCGTCTTTATCATCGGTTTAGGTGGCTTCGCTCTTGCATCCGGTCTGGGTGGATTTGCTGTCAATGAGTTTATGTTGGTATTCAGCAGGGGCCTGCAAGGAATGTTTGCTGCATTAGTCGCTCCGACAGTGCTTTCGCTCCTGACGTATATGTTCATCGATATCAAGGAACGATCAAAAGCGTTTGGCGTATATGGGGCAACGGCTGGCATGGGATCTGCAACCGGCTTGATGCTCGGTGGTTTCCTCACCGAGTATGCAAGCTGGCGCTGGACATTGCTGATCAGTTTGCCGATGGCTGTTTTGATGATGGTGGGCGCTGTGATGTGGTTTCCAGATCCGCATCCCTCAGGTGATCGCCGTTATGACTTTCCTGGTGCGCTGCTTTCAACCGCGGGCCTGTTTAGTTTGGTCTACGGGTTGAGTCAGATCGGTGGGAAGAATCCCAGTTGGTCAACAGCTTTTCCGTGGATTGGCCTCGCTTTGTTGCTCATCATCATGTTTTTCATTTGGGAGAAGCGGTCATCTCATCCTCTTTTGCCGCTATTTATCTTGATGAACCGTAATCGTGGTGGCGCTTACCTCACATCGCTATTGGTTGCCACAAGTTGGCTATCAATGTTTCTCTTTCTCTCCTATTACTTTCAAGTTGCTCTCAAACTTTCACCAGTGCAAAACGGTTTAATGTTCCTACCCTTTGCCACTGGCATGGTGATAAGTGCGGCCATTGCCAGCAAACTCTTACCCAAATACGGGCCTCGGTTTTTGCCTCTCATCGGGATAGTCCTAGCAGTAATTGCCTTGACTTTGTTCAGCCAGTTAGAACTTTCAAGTAGCTACGCTGCGCATGTACTCCCTGGCATGCTGATCGGTAGTTTGGGTGTCAGTTTCATCATGGTGCCGCTTTCATCAGTTGCACTTTTCGGCGTGGGGGCTCATGACTCCGGCGTTGCTTCAGGCGTGCTCACGATGGTGGGTGCGCTTGGCGGGGCAGTTGGACTTGCCGTGTTGAACACGATCGCTGCAATGCGAACAAACACGTACGCTGCCGCGGTAGGAGTGAGTGAAAGGGATCCAGCTGCTCAACTCGCTGGGTACACCACGGCTTTTGCTTGGACCGCAGGCTTCGTAGCGATAGCTGGAGTGGTGTGGCTTGTCATGATTCGCATGACAAGGGCGGATATGGCGATCGATTCGAAGGCCGCAAGTGACATGGTCACAGCTGAAGCATGAGGTAGGCCCCATCGTCGCCGAGACTGGCAAGGCGTGATCTACTCGTATCACTATGTGGTTGGGTGTTCTGGAGTCAGCGGCAGTGATCGGCCTTGTGATTTACGGGTTTATTCGATTCATGAAATGGGCGATCAATGAAGGTAGTAAGTCCGAATAACACTGCTGTTGAGTTTTTGAATCACACCGCGATCAGCCCGGCAGCGACTTCCTTCGCAGCAGCCTTCTTAGCAACCCTCTTGAAGTTATAGAACGCTGGTAGCGCTAGAACTAATAGAGTCAATGCTGCGATTGGGAACACAGCGCTAAATCCAATATGGGCGGCAGCGATTCCGCCAATCGCTGGCCCAAGGGATTGGGACAGCGAACTCACGCTTTGGTAAAGACCAAACATCGAACTCAGCGCTGCTGCAGAGACCAAGGTTGGCAAGAGTGAAACTGAACTCGTTTGAAGTAGCCCCTGGAAGAGAGACATCAAGATCACAAGAATGGCGAGCAAGCCGACACCCTTCACAATGCCCATAGGGAAGAGGAATACTGCGACTCCAATTATTGAAACGGGCAACACAATCTGAATGCCAACGCGACCAATAAGCCTTCCGGCATAGATCGCAGCTACAGCACTTGACGCCGAGATACCAAAAAACATCAGACCGACTGCAACGGTTGGATTTGTTCCAGCAGGCAAGATAGTGACCACGTATGGGGAAAGAATCGGCTGAATGAGTGGCCCTGCAAAACTCAAGCACATGACTAGCCCTAGGGCAGCCCACACAACTGGAGTTCTTAGCACCGAGCCCATGCCCCGCTTTTCGGTGGAATGAACAGGTGCGAGGGCTTCACGCGGTTCGCGAATCATGATCATCACTACGGCCGCTCCAGAGAACATGAGGACTCCAGCGGTGATGAAGGTGGTCCGGTAACCCCAGATTGCGACTAGACCAATTGAAATAAGTGGACCCATCGCTGAGCCACCAAGGATTGACGCTTGGATCCGCCCGAGCGCCTTGGGTAGCAGTTCACTAGGAGTTCCGGCAGCGACTAGTGCCATTGCTGCTGCTGGTGCGCCAGCCATAATCCCGATGAACAGTCGAATTGCTACAACCTGCCAAGCAGTAGTCACGAATCCAAGCAGCAGCAGCCCGGTTGCTCCACCTAAACAAGCTCTAACGAGCATGGGCTTACGGCCCCAACGATCGCCTGCAATTCCCCAGAGCGGACCTGAGCAGAAAGCCCCGATGCCTTGAAGTGCAGCAGCAATGCCTGCCCACATTGCAGCATCAGTGAGGCTCATTCCATCGATTCTTTCAATATAGAGAGGAAGGAAAGGGTTGGTAAAAGCGAAAGTTATACAAAGCAAAAAGACAGCAAGAGAAGCAGCGAAGTTATTACGTTTCCAGTCAACGGGGCTTTCGTTTATCACGATGCCCGCATTGGCTCTCTGATCGGGCTTTTCCACGTAAGGCAAACTACTGGAATCTGAACTGTTCCGAAGTTGAAATGCTGATTCGTTACAAATCAACAAACTATTCAGGCGGTAAATTGGAGCGCAGCCATTGAATCCAGGGGTCAAGAGTTTTCCACCCGAGCAGCACCTTGTTTAAGCAATCACTCGAATACAACCAAGGCTCAGGTGCGAAGTGCGCTGACAACGACAAGCTCTTTAAACGTAAGAGATCAATATTTGGATCGTCCTTGGCATATCCACGTGGAGCAGATTTCAAGGCGTTGTCGGTTGAGAGTTCAAATGCGTGTGTTTGCAACTTTTCAAGTAGTGATCGGATCACTCGCGCACCAGCCTGAGTTGAAGCGATTGAGCGAAAACTCGCGAGTTGCGTTTTGCTCGGTTGCCAGTTTCCGGCACCAAGCAGCATGCCGTCGGCATCAATGCGTAGGTAGTACGCGGAGTTTGCCTCAGCATTGGCAGTCAGCGAGGCGTGTTCGTTGAGAGGTGGAAGATCTGGCCAGAATCGAACATTTCGATACGGCCTGAAAATCTTGACTGGCGCGTAGTCAACGGAGAGGTCTTTAGCGAGTTTCTTTAAAGGGAAAGCAACATTTTCGTCGTACATTGCGCGATGGGAGTGGAACCATTCACGATTGTTGTTTTCTTCCAACTGCAGGTAGTACTTGATGAGGTCTTTGCCAAAGCCCGCGAAAGTAGACGTCATGACACACTCATTTCAGTAACTGTTCGAAGAACCCACCAATGCCAAGTTTTGGTGACACAAGGTGGCATTCCAAAATCCATTGCCATTGATTGCCAGCTGGATCTTGGCGATCAATAGGCTGAGTGTTGCTTGGCGTCAAGTATGAAGTTGCCGCGCTGTTCTCCACACGTTCGTGCGGAAACTCACCGATGAGATGGCCAACATGGCGCTGGTCGCCTAACAAGTAGCCATGAAACTCGGCCTGGTTTTTCATAAATTCGTAAAGTTCAGCACCCGAAATATTTGGGTTGGAAAGTGCAAAATCTCGTCCGAGGTTCCAGATCTTTTCAGTGTCGTCTCGCAGTAAGCACTTCAAAGGGTCGTTACCAATGACGTATGTGCGCCCCACATCAGCTTCCCAGTTTTGGAGTACCGGACCGAAGTCGAGAAAAAGAATGTCGTCGGTGCCGAACGTGCGAATTGGTGGATTGACTTGATACGGGTGAAGAGTATTTTCACCCGACCGAATGATTCGCTTATGCCAAAACTGAGTGATGCCGAATTTCTCCTCAGCCAGATTCCGGATTCCATCACTAGCAGTTAATTCAGTTTGGCCAGGAGATAGCAACCCTTGTTCGACGGACAATCGCAACAGTTCTAGCGCCATTGATTCGGCTAGTTCGAGTTCGCGTAGGCGGGACACAAGTGGACGTTACACCGTGGCAATGGATGATCACGGCTGTCACCAGCAGCGACTGTGCCCAATCATGTAGTCGATACCACCAGGTACGGCATAATTGAAGGCATGCCTGCAGCCCGTCCGCGTATTGAGTGGATGGATGTCATCAAGGCAACGGCAGTCATCCTCATTGTTTTGTCACACGCGGTAGATCTTTTGGCCCCAGTGGCAGCTGGGCAGCCAGCGCAAACGGTGTGGCAAATCCTCATGACCATTTTGGAACCCATGAGAATGCCCCTGTTCTTCATGATTTCCGGAATGTTAGCGGCCTCAGCACTGAACCGCCCTTGGAATAAAGTTCGCCGACGCACGTGGGGTATGGCCTATCTCTATGTGCTGTGGAGCGTCATTTTCTTTGCGGTTGTTGCCTGTTACGTTCGAGCGCCTTTTGTCGAACAACTTCTCACCTACCTCAAATTGATATTGGTGGCCGGCAATGGCTACTGGTATCTCTATGCGCTCGTGATCTATTTCTGTCTGGTGAAAGTCACGCAACGATGGCCGATCTGGATTCTCTTCACAGTAGCTATTGTGTTGAGTCTGCTGAAGGAGCCACTTCTTACTTTGAATCGCGAGCACCTTCTGGGTCCTAGTTCGGGATCTATGTTTGTCAAAATTTTGATCAACCTTATTTTCTATTTAATTGGTATCCACTTCAAGGCCATAATCGAACGCATTGCGTCTTTGGCTACTTGGCCCAGAATGTTTGGTATCGCCGGAGTGTTGATCTTGATTGGGGTTTGGCGCTACAACACCCCGTGGAGCTGGGAGAAGTCGGTTTTGCCGGCATCGTTGCTGTACATCGCACTCGCAGTAATGCTCGCTTCCACTTTGGTTGTGTTACCCAAAGTTCGAGCTTACGGAATCGTTATTGGTCGAGAGACTTTGCCGATTTTCGTGGTGCAATTCCCGTTCATGTTGATCCTCCAGCAGGTATTCAAGAATCAGTACTCGTTTTACGACAATCAGTGGTTCTTGGCAATTTTCCCTATCGCATTCACGGTATTTGATGTCGTCTTTGCACTGTTCTTATTCCGCATCACCAAAAATAATGTTGGACGTTATCTTTTCGAGGTCCCGCATTGGGTGGCTAGAGATGAGCGGTCAAAGCCTCAAGCTGTTGACTCAGAAGTCAGCAAGTGAGAATTCCACAGCAACGCATTGCCCTGCTTCAAGTTTTTGGCTAAGCCGCACTTCTTTTTTCAGGGGCAGGATGTACGACGCTGATTTTTTATCGCGGAACAGTGAAGTAGCCCAGATCGAAGAACCAATGCGAGCCTGAACCCTGATGGATCCAAATCCTCGAGTCTTTCCTGCACAGCGAGCTTGAATTTCATCAGCCAACTCATGGGGCAAGGTGACAAAATACCAAGAACCTTCACCGGTAAAGATCCAGATTTCTCCGGAGAATGTGAAGTCCATAGATGGATTATGGACTCTAGGAGGTTGAGTACTTCAGTTTCCGACGCAGCCACAGTGAGACGTACACGAGCGCTACGAGTGCTGGGACCTCGATGAGCGGCCCAACCACACCGGCAAGGGCTTGGCCGCTGGTGATTCCCCAGACTCCGATGCTCACAGCAATCGCTAGTTCAAAGTTGTTTCCAGCTGCTGTAAACGCCAAGGTCGCTGTTTTGGGGTAACTCAGTCTGCTCTTGTAGCCGAGAGCGAACGCGATGCTCCACATGATTGCGAAGTACACCAGCATCGGTATCGCGATGCGAGCAACCGAACCGAGGTCTGAAGTAATCGCATCACCTTGTAGAGCGAACATCACAACAATTGTGAAAAGCAATCCGTATAACGCAAACGGTCCAATTCTTGGGGCGAAGGTGTTGTCGTACCAATCGCGTCCCTTTGCTTTTATGCCAATCTTTCGAGTAAAGAAACCCAAGGCAAGTGGGATTCCCAGGAAGAAGAGCACGGCTTTTGTGATCTCCCATGTGGAGAAAGCGACTTCTTGAGTATCCAGTCCGAGCCATCCTGGCAGGACTGCAAGATAGAACCAGCCAAGCAATGCGTAAGCAAGGATCTGGAAGACTGAATTAATAGCAACAAGTAAGGCGCCAGCTTCGCGATCGCCACACGCCAAATCATTCCAAATTAAGACCATGGCGATGCATCGAGCTAGTCCAATAACAATGAGGCCAGTGCGAAATGCAGGTTGATCGGGCAGAAAAATCCAAGCGAGAGTGAACATGAGGAGTGGCCCGATGAGCCAGTTGAGTACCAAGCTCAGCCACAGCAGCTTGCGATCTCCGGTGACATGACTCATGTCTTCGTAACGCACCTTCGCTAATACTGGATACATCATCAACAACAAACCGAAGGCGATCGGCAGTGAAGTTTGGCCGAGTTTTACTGCATCAAGCCATGTCTGTGCTTCAGGAATAAAGCGCCCGATGAGTAGCCCACCAATCATGGCCACCACTATCCATACCGGGAGGAATCGATCCAGGAAAGAAAGCTTTTCTATGACGTGATCGTCGTCAATTTGATGTTGTGTTGTCATGAGGCAGGCAGCAACTCAGAAATAAGTTCTTCGATCCGTCGGCGAATTTCATCTCGGATTGGTCGCACTGAATCAACACCATGTCCGGCAGGGTCTTCTAACTTCCAGTCTTCGTATCGTTTGCCGGGGAAAATTGGGCAGGCATCGCCACAGCCCATGGTGATGACTACGTCTGAAGCTTGAACGGCTTCGACGGTCAAGACTTTTGGCACTTCAGCGGCGATGTCGATGCCGTCTTCTCTGAGGACTTCGACAACTGCAGCATTGATGGTGTCTGCCGGAGCCGAGCCCGCTGAGCGAACGTCAATTGCTCCTCCGGAAAGTGCAGTCAGATACGCAGCTGCCATTTGTGATCGTCCTGCGTTATGCACGCAGACAAAGAGAACTGATGGTTTTGTTGACATTTAATTACACGCTTGCCCTGGAGCGCAGCAGGCGCCTGTTGCAGTCTCGGCCAACGTCAGCATCTCGAGTCCGACAGGGTTGTCGTCTTTGATTGCATAAAATTCCCAAGGAGCACCTGATGGGTCGTGGGCCCAAACCTTGTCTTGAAGTGCAAAGCAGCACGAGGTGTCCATTTCATCGTCGAGAATTAATCCGACGCTGCGAAGACGATCCGCATGGGCGCCCACGGCAGCGGTGTCTGCGAGTTCGACCCCGAGATGATTCAAGGCTCCCTGAGGGCCTTCGCCACGAATGTCATCGGCGGTTTCCATGAGCACCAATTTCAAGGGTGGGTTCAAGATTTCAAAGTTTGCGTAGCCGGGGCGCAATTTGTGAGGAGCGACCCCAAAAAGTTTGGTGTAAAAATCAATAGACGCTTCAAGGTCACTGACGTTGAGGGCGAGTTGTACGCGGGAATCAGTGACTGTCATCTTGAACTCCTATATCGATAACTATCTATATTGACGAACATCGATATACAATCAGAACCCTGCGGGAACGTCAACTCGATAGATCCGCAATCTGATGAAGATTGGGTGAACAGCAATGGCCGGAGCGACGAAAGAGTTCCTTCTCGAAGACATCAGCGCTTGCGCGCCCGCTCACCACACCCAGCCCATCGATCGCGCAGTCGCTGAATCTATGGCGCTGATTCTTAAGGCAGTGGCCGACCCGGCGCGATTGCAGCTGCTATCGATTTTGAAATATGCCACCAATCAAGAGGCCTGCGTCTGCGATCTCACTGTGCCGCTCGGTTTGAGCCAGCCCACAGTGAGTCATCACCTCAAGGTGCTTGCTGACGCCGGGCTCGTTACTCGAGAACGTCGAGGTTCATGGGCGTGGTTCAGTTTGGTTCCGGTTCGATTGAATGAGTTGCGTTCGTTTTTGGAGTAGCAATCAAGTTCTCGCTATCCTTGGTTTATGCCACTTCAAGGTGAATACGAACCTAGTCCCATTGAATTTGTCCGCGATCAAGTTGCGTTGATTGAATCCTCTGGAGGATTAGAAGGAACCTTTGGACCAGATGGTCAAGGAGTCATCGTGTTGACAACTTTGGGCGCCAAGTCAGGGAAGATCCGCAAACTCGCGTTGATGCGCGTAGAGCACGACGGCGACTATCTCGTCGTTGCTTCTAAAGGTGGATCAAATAACAACCCCGTTTGGTATCACAATGTTCTTGGGACGCCACTTGTTGAATTACAAGATGGTCCAGAACGACATGACTACTTGGCGCGTTTACTTGAGGGACCAGAACGTGAAGTGTGGTGGAGCCGCGCAGTTGAAGCCTTTAGTCCTTATGGCGATTATCAGAAACGCACCGAGCGAGTCATCCCGGTGTTCGTCTTGGAACGTGTGCGCTGATCTATAATCGCAAGAGTTACGCAGGTGAATTCACCAGCATCGAAGGGTTGCATGAATGACTGACACTCAAGTTCCAACGACCGAAACCACTGAACGACTTCGCCGGCTTGCCTTGATGATGATCGGCTCGCTCCTGATCGAATTCCTCTTAGGAATGGCGAATACCTTCTGGCTTGAAACTCCCGAAAGTGGTTCAGGTTGGAGTGGCTCATCGCCAATGTGGCTAGTGATGGTGCATATCGTCTGGGGAGCTTTGCTGTTGTTGCTCGGTATCTGGATCCTTATCGTTGCTCGTACGGGCAAGTCGCGCACGTGGTTGAACATGGGCGCACTTGGATTCCTTGGCATTCTGATTGCTTTTGCTGCAGGCAATTCGTTCATGAGCGATGTCAGCAGTGATGCGGCTTCATTCGTAATGTCGGTCGGCTTGGCAATTGCATTATTTTTCTATTCATTTGGACTGTTTAAGAAGGGCTCGGTATGAGTGAATTACAGGTAGAAAACATAGATCGTTCTTGGACGGCGACCAAAGTGGTCGCAATTGTCGTGGCTATCTTGACCGCTGGGTACATGTTGCCGTGGGCGATTGCTGCAGTACGCGATGTGCGTCATTGGTCAGTGTTCTGGGTCAATCTGCTGCTGGGCTGGACGATCATCGGCTGGGTCGTTGCTCTCGTCATGGCACTTCGTGCTCAGAGGCAAACTATTACCGTCATCTAGGAAAATTTTTATGATTTCTGGAATAACACCAACCTAGATGGTGTTTGCTTAACAGATCGGCCCACCAGATATCAACAAACAAAGGGAACTTATGAGCAACGTTTACGACTTTGAAGTATCAGCAGCTGACGGCAGCACCGTTGGTCTTGATTCCTACCAAGGCAAGGCCATGCTTATCGTTAACGTGGCAAGTAAATGCGGGTTAACTCCGCAATACGAAGGCCTAGAAGCACTGCATCGTGCAAATGCTGATCGCGGACTCCAGATTCTAGGTTTCCCCTGTAACCAGTTTGGTGGGCAAGAGCCAGGAACTGCCGATGAGATTGCCGAATTTTGTTCTCTCACGTACAACGTGACCTTCCCAATTCTTGGAAAGATCGATGTCAACGGCGCGGATGCGGATCCGCTCTACTCATACCTGCGAGCTCAAGATCCGGGTGACTTCGGTCCAGATAGCGGCCCAATCTTTGCGCACATTAGTAAAACCAAGCCAGAAGCAATTGGCACTGACGAAGTGAAGTGGAACTTCACAAAATTTCTCGTGGGCCGCGATGGCAATGTCATTCGCCGCTACGAGCCAGGGGTGACTCCTGAAGAGATCGCTGCAGATCTCGATGCGGTTCTTGCTTAATAGTTTTCCGAACGCTGTTGGGCCCCTCGAAAATATTCGAGGGGCCCAACAGCGTTTTCGCCTGAATTAACTTGCAGGTTTATCAGCCTTATTGGGATGGTCTCCCTTTGCATGCGGAGTCCAGTTTGGATTAATAGCGACCATCGAGGTCGATCGCGCACTCTTTGCTGCTTCAACTGCGGCTTGGCGCGCTTGAACAGCGGTGGCTTTGGCTGCATCCGTTGGATTCGTTGCTAATACGGCACGAAAGTCTGTCCGAGCTTTTTCAATAGCAGCTTTGAAGGTGGCATGGATCGCCTTACGGGCAGTCGCATTGGCTTCGCGGAGTGCCTTCTTTGCAGGATCCCCCTTGATGTGGGTCGCAGACGCAGTCGAACTAGCTGATGGTGACGGCGTCACGTCAGCAGCATTTGCAATACCAGCGGATCCGATCAGCATGATTGACCCAAGGCCAGCAGCAGCGAATGCAGCAATTTTCTTGTTGTTCATCGTTCCTCCTCGTCAAAACCCAGATGGGTTTACGCCCAACCGGGCTTTCAATTAACGATCAAGGATGAATCTGTGAGATACCTGTGAATGAGTTGAGCGTCATCTGGGAAAGCAATGCCTAGAGATGCTCGAATTGAAAGCGAAATGCAATTAGTTCAGTAGTGAATCCAGGCTTGATTCGGCGTAACCAAATGCGCGGGCCACCGCAGGGTAGACAACAGCACCATCATGCACATTCAACCCGAGCGCAAGTGCGCGATCATCAGACATCGCCTGACGCCAACCCTTGTTAGCCAACTCAAGTGCATACGGCAATGTCACGTTGGTAAGCGCGTAGGTAGACGTATGTGGCACTGCAGCGGGCATATTTGCAACGCAATAAAACAGCGATTCGTGAACTTTGTAGGTTGGCTCAGCGTGAGTGGTTGGCTTGGAATCTTGGAAACAACCACCTTGATCAATTGCAATATCAACCAACACCGAACCCGGCTTCATTCGCGAGACTAAATCGTTGCTCACTAATTTTGGCGCCTTAGCGCCGTGGATGAGTACTGCTCCAATAACTAAGTCAGCATCGCGCACGGCTCGTTCAACCTCGAAGGCATTGGAGGCGATGGTTTGCATATGGCCTTGGTAAATCGCATCAACCTCGCGTAGGCGTGCGATATTTCGGTCCAGGAGCAGCACCTCTGCTTGCATTCCTAAAGCGATAGCAGCGGCATTCATCCCCGCGACTCCTGCGCCCAGCACGACAACTTTGGCTGCGTAGGTTCCCGAAACACCGCCAAGAAGCACCCCGCGTCCTCCGTTCACAGCTAAGAGCGCTTGGGCGCCAACCTGAGGAGCAAGTCGTCCGGCTACTTCTGACATTGGAGCTAGTAGCGGCAAAGTTTGATTCGGTAATTCAACAGTTTCATAAGCGATCGCAGTTGTGCGCGATTTCAACAGCGCATCAGTGCAAGTCTGAGATGCGGCCAGATGAAGATAGGTGAAGAGCATCTGACCGGATCGTAAGTACTGGTACTCGCTCTCGATGGGTTCCTTCACTTTGAGGATCAGATCCGAATGAGCCCAAATATCAGCCGCGCTATTGCGGATGCTGGCACCTGCCTGAATAAATTCGTTATCGGTAATCGAGGAGCCAGCACCTGCTCCTGCTTCGATGAGCACTTCATGCCCGTGCTGCACGAATTCATGAACACCAGCCGGTGTGATGGCGACACGTGATTCTTGACTTTTCGTCTCTCGAGGAACGCCGACCTTCACAACTGCCTCCTTGATCGGAACCTAACCCGATAGTAAAGGGTTTTCGCTCGATACATCGGACGACGGGATGTAGTTCCACCACGTGTGAGTAGGCCGGCTCTCTTGATCAGGACGAGTCCTTGTCCGCAAATATCCGTGGGTAGCAAGGGAGGGGTAGCCCTTGAGAAACCTTGGGATGAGAGAATGTTGCCATGGCCGATGACAAAATTGACGATCAGCGCGAGAAGTTCAAAGCAGCACTTGAGGCGAAGCAGAATAAGGGTCAGCAAGGCGGCCAAGGCGGAGGAGCCGCAGGAAATTCAGGGAAAGACACGTCAAAAGGTGCACCGGGCAATCGTGAGCAACGACGCAAGAATCACTGATTCGGCACAATGACAGGGCAGCCACGCCCACGCATTGAGTGGATGGATCTCGTCAAGGGGTCATCGGTACTCATCGTGGTTCTTTTCCACTCCGTCATCCATATGTATGCAGTCGTTCCCGATGGGGCTGCATCGAATGGCTGGCACACATTCATGACTGTGATTGAGCCGCTTCGGATGCCGATTTTTTTCATGGTGTCAGGAATGCTGGCCACGAGTGCCATCAGTAGGCCATGGCGGATGTCTCGCCGACGCACTTACGGTATGGCTTACTTGTACATCTTGTGGAGTGCAATTTTCTTCATTGTGGTGGCCTTCTATATACATGAGACACCAGTTGAAGCACTGCTGAATTTCCCCCGCCGACTGCTAGCTGGAAGTAGCGGGTACTGGTACCTCTATGCATTACTCGTGTACTTCATCATCGCGAAGGCCTTGCGGCGTTGGCCCATCTGGATAGTTCTTGTGATTGCGATCGCCCTTAATCTCTTGAGAGCGCCCGTTGCCCAATGGAATCGAGATTTCATGTACTCGATTGATGTTGGTTCAACGATGACTTCAATTGTCACGAACTTGGTGTTCTACATCTTGGGCGTGTATTACAAAGAAATCATTTCATGGGTTGCTGATCGTGCTACGTGGTGGCGGGTTGCAGCCATTGCTGCAATAGCGGCGGTCTACGGGACGTGGAGAAATTCTGCTCCCGAATATTGGGAAATGACGTACCTGCCAATCTCCCTTGCCTGGATAGCAGCAGGCGTGATGTTGGCACATTTGCTTGTTGTGTACGAGGGTCCGCGTCGTTTCGGAACATTCTTCGGTGCGCGAACGCTGCCGATTTTCGTTGTTCAGTTCCCACTCTTGATGGCGCTTTCTTCGTATCTGCGTAACAACCGGCCGCAATTCCTCAGCATCCCGGTTGTACAAGTTGTCTTTCCCATTGTGGTGACGCTCATTCTTGTCTTTATCGCGCTATTCCTTTACCGAGTCACCCAAAGAAATATCGGCAAATATCTATTTGAGGCACCTCGCTGGGCGGTTAGGGAACATCGATCATCTTCACCCTCACCTGATCAAAAGCAGGTATCGTCTCCTGCATGAGAGCAGTTGGCGTTGTTGAATTTGGTGGTCCTGAAAAGCTAATAGAAGTAGAACTCCCGATGCCGGAACCAGGCGACAGGCGAGTTCGTATTCGCGTTCATGCGGCTACCGTCAATCCAACTGACACGATTTTTAGAAGCGGTGGTCAGTACGGACGCACGCTTATTACTGATCCGCCATTCATCCCAGGGATGGACCTCGCAGGCGTAATCGATGCGGTTGGCCCAGAAAATGATGGCAGATTGAATGTAGGCGATCGAGTTGTTGCTATGTCGTTGCCCAACGGTCGACATCGAGGCGCATACGCAGATTATGTTGTGGTTCCGGCTGTCTCCGTAGTGCGAGCCCCAAAGGACTTGGATTTATTGACGTCATCGACTTTCTTGATGAACGCGCTCACAGCACGCCTCTCCTTAGATGCCCTGGCACTTCTTCCAGGTCAGTCGTTAGCGGTTACGGGTGCGGCAGGATGTTACGGCGGCTTTGTGGTGCAACTTGCGCTCGCTGATGGCATTCGCGTTATTGCAGATGCGTCCCCCAGCGACGAAGCTCTGGTTGGCTCACTAGGCGACGTACAAATTGTTCCCCGCGGTGACGATGTCGCTGCTTCGATACGAGCACTTCTGCCTGAAGGTGTTGACGGCTTTGCTGACGGTTCTGTTCAACGGGAACTGGTTGTGCCTGCAGTAAAAGACGGTGGTGGGATTGCAGTTATTCGCGGGTGGGAGGGGCAACCTGGACGCGGAATCAATGTGCACCAAATTTTGGTATCAAGTCATTACGGGGAAACCGCGAAGATGGAGCGGCTCGTTGAGCAAGTCGAAGATGGCACGTTAACCCTGCGAGTTGCTGAAGTCTTTCCGGCACAGCAGGCAGCCGAAGCGCATCGCAAGTTAGAAGCTGGTGGTGTTCGCGGTCGTATGGTTCTTGATTTTTCCTAAAACAAGAAATTTTCCTATCAACGATGACTGGGGTACCTATGGGTCGGCTAGATGACAAAGTGGCGATCGTTACGGGCGGTGCGATGGGTATTGGTGCGGCGCACTGCAGGGAACTTGCTACCCAAGGGGCCAAAGTCGTGGTGTGTGATGTTGCTGATGACGTTGGCATTGCGTTAGCCAAGGAAATCGGAGCAACCTACCTGCATCTTGATGTTTCCAAGGAAGATGAATGGGCCGCCGTGGTTAACGAGGTTGTCGATTCGCTGGGCAATATCGATATTTTGATAAATAACGCGGGTATAGCAAAGTCGACTCCTATAGCTACAGCAAAAACTGAGGACTGGGATCGGGTCATTGCCGTGAACCTCACTGGCACGTTTTTTGGCATGAGGGCTGTTGCTCCATCGATGAAAGCGGCCGGGGGTGGCGTGATTGTGAATACGTCATCGGTTGCTGGGCTGGTGGGTACCCCGGGTATTAGCGCCTATGTGGCAAGCAAGTGGGGTATCCGCGGCATGACGAAATCTGCTGCGATGGATCTTGGGCCCGACAATATTCGAGTATTTTCAATCCACCCTGGCGCGATTGACACGCCAATGAGTCCAGCCGGTGATCGCGAACCTCGCGGTCAGATCATCACTCGTTGGGGACAAGCTGACGAAGTTGCCAAGATGATGCTGTTCCTAGTGACGGATGCCACGTTTTCGACTGGGAGTGAATTTGTTATCGATGGTGGGTTTACTGCGCGTTAGGAGTGTCGGTACCAGCTCTTCGTAGTTGAAGTTCCTACTGTGAAGGTATGTCTTTACGAATGCCTTTGCGCCCAGTTGTTTTCGCCGCTGCACTAGCCGTTTCATTTGCAGGTGTCGCTTTTCCAAGTCATGCCGCAACGGGGGATGACACGTCATTCGCTTTAGCCGCTGGCGCGACGCCGTTTGGCTCTGTACTTGGCCCTGATAACAACATCTGGGTGACCACAGGCGCAGGCAATTCAATCGCGAAAGTGGATGCCAAGGGCACGATCACGAATTACCCTGTGCCGACAGCAGCCTCAAACCCACGATTTATCACGGTTGGTTCAGATCGTAATTTGTGGTTCACCGAACAGGCTGGTAACAAGATTGGCCGCATCACAACTGCCGGCGTGATCACCGAGTTTGCTGTTCCGACAGCTGCAGCCGAACCTTTCGTTATATCCCCTGGGCCGGATGGCAATTTGTGGTTCACCGAGTTGGCGGGTAATAAGATCGGCCGCATCACAACTGCTGGTGTGATCACCGAATTTGCAGTGCCAACTCCAGCTTCAGCTCCATACGGAATTGTCGCCGGACCCACTGGCAGTAACGACATGTATTTCACCGAATCGGCCGGGGATAAAATCGGCAAAATTACATCTGCGGGAGCCATCACGGAAATTCCACTTGCGGCCGGATCCAAGCCACATGGAATCACCACCGTGGCTTCAACTTTGTGGATTGCCGAATTCGGTACCAATAAAGTCGCCCAGTTGCAGGGCAATACCGTGCTTGAGATCAGCCTGGCAGCTGGCTCGCAACCAATCTGGGTGACGCAGGGACCAGGACCGACAATGTGGGTTTCGTTGAATGGAACTTCACAGATGGCTGTTCTCACTGCGGCGGGCGCCCTTCAGGCAACCTTCGCACTTGAAGTCGGATCCAAACCAGCAGTTTCTTCGCAAGGCCCAGATGGAAATATGTGGGTTACGGAGACAGGAACAGGCAAGGTTGCTCGCGTACTGAGCGGACAAACCCCGATGCTCGTTACCGCACCTGCAGTTACGCCAACAACTATCGCTGTGGGAGCGACATTGACAACGTCATCTGGCGTATGGGCGTACGAACCAACTGCATACGTATATTCATGGCAAACGTGCACAACTAGTGCCGCGACCACTTGCACTGTCATCGCCAATGCAACGACAGCAACCTACGTTGTGACTGCTGCAGATTCAGGTAAATTCATTAGCGTGAAGGTCGCTGCGACCAACCTAAACGGAACCGTGACACCTGCAGTGTCCAATATTATTCAAGTTGGGGGAACGGCAACACCATCTGTTACACCGGCACCAACCCCGAGCCCAACTGCGACAACTGTTGCAAAGCCATTGTCCACCTTGGTTACTGTCAATGCGAATGCGAAAGTGAAGCGCGCAAAAGCAACAGTTATAACGATTGCCTTAAGCCCGACCACTGCTGTTGGGGTTGTAAACATTACCTTCAAGAGTGGCAAGTTGAAGTCCGTGGTGAAAGGACTTAAGTCGGTTAACGGCGCACTGACAACTGTATGGACACCTCCAGCAACCTGGCCATTGGGAAAGACTCGGGTCACTGCTCGCTTCTTCCCAACTGCGCCGACGGTCAACCTGCGTGGAAGTGGTTTCGACGTCATCAAGGTCGTGAGGTAGGAACCATGAACCCCATCGGCAGATTCTTTCAAGTTTTCGCCTGAATATCAGGTCGGGTCTTCGTAGAGTAGGTCGAAGCCGTAAGACGAGGTAATCGAGAAGTTTTTTCTACTGAGTAAAGGAGCGGCCGCGTGACTATTCGCGATGGGGTCTATATCGCAGGCGAGTGGTCGCCTGGCGTTGGTGAAAGTGCCATTGAGTTGTATTGCTCAGGGGATGAATCGGTTCTGGGATCTTTTTCTCCGGCTTCAGTCGCTCAGGCTAAGGCTGCTGCTGACGCAGCCGCGCTGGCTTTCCCAACCTGGAGCGTGACCCCTCGTGAGGTTCGCACTCAGGCCCTACGAGCGATCGCTGATGGAATCGAGGCACGCACAGATGAGTTCGCCGCATTAGCGTCGAATGAAGTCGGCACCACGATCGGAATTTCCAAAGCCGTGCAAGTTGGCCTTGCCCTTAACGTGTTACGCACGACTGCCGACGCGATGGATGCGCTAGAAGTAGACGAAGAACGTGTTGGTTTTACTGTTGTGCGCGAACCTATTGGGGTTGTCGTTGCGATCACTCCGTGGAATTTTCCGTTGCATCAGATTGTCGCCAAAATCGCTCCCGCGATCGCAGCGGGGTGCACAGTAATCGTGAAGCCGGCCGAGCTTTCTACTCTTTCGGCGATTGCATTATTCGAAGTGATTCATGAGATTGGGCTTCCTATTGGAGTAGCAAATCTCATTTGCGGTAGTGGACCGGTAGTTGGTGAAGCTCTTGCAGCACACCCAAGCGTTGACATGGTGAGCTTCACGGGCAGCACGAGAGCAGGGGCCCGCGTTGGCGAGTTAGCGATAAAAGACATTAAGAAAGTCGCGCTTGAGCTCGGTGGAAAATCAGCGACAATTATTTTGGAAGATGCAGCGCTCGAAAAAGCGATATCGGTTTCCTTGTCTTCAGCCTTTACAAACAATGGGCAGATGTGCTCCGCCTTGACCAGACTCATCGTTTTGCGTTCTCAACTCGGGAAAGTCGAAGAGTTGCTTTCTGCCGCAATCGAGAAGCAGACACTCGGAGATCCATTTGAAAGCGGAATTCGGGTAGGCCCGATGGTTTCGGCACACCAGCGCGATGTCGTCATTAGCTACATAGAAAAAGGCATTGCTGAAGGGGCTACGTTGCTGGCTGGTGGGCCAGAGCGACCAGCAGGTAAGGGCTACTTCGTACAACCAACGATTTTCACTAATGTCCGCAACGAGATGACAATTGCTCAAGAAGAAATATTTGGTCCAGTACTCGTTGTCATTCCAGTTGATAGTGAAGATGAAGCCATTGAGGTCGCGAATGATTCGGACTACGGCCTGTCAGGCGCGGTCTGGGGAGCAGATAGCGAACATGCAGTTGCGGTTGCTAGAAGAATCCGGACAGGCCAGGTTGCGATCAACGGTGGGGCGTTTTACGCAGACGCACCGTTTGGCGGGTATAAGAAGTCTGGAATTGGGCGAGAACTCGGCACCCACGGCCTCGAAGAGTTTTTTGAATACAAAGCGATTCGCTTCTAAAATAGGCTCTGGCTCGATCTGCAAGAATGTATAAGGTGTTACAGACAACTTTTGGGGAATACATGACAACTAGTGTGACCGTTGAAAACCATGGCGAGGTAGCAGTCATGCGAATGAATCACGGGAAGGTCAATGCTCTTGATGTTGACCTCCTGATCGCTCTCCGTGAGGCATTTGAGTCAGTTGATAGCTCGCTGGCTGTAGTGCTCACTGGTAATGATCGAGCCTTTTCCGCCGGGTTGGATCTTCGTGCTTTGCTCGCTGCTGAGGCCACTTACTCGGATTCGCTCCTTCGTGAGTTAGTGCGTACTTCGTTAACGATTTTCAATCACGAACGCCCCGTGATCGCAGCGGTCAACGGTCCAGCGATAGCGGGTGGGGCGATTCTCGCGCTCGCAGCAGATCAAAGACTTATGTCACACGGCGTCATCGGCCTCCCTGAGTTACACGTCGGCGTTCCATTTCCGCCCGCTCTAATTGAGATATCTCGACACGTCATGGGTCATCAGCTACAACAACATTTACTTGGTGGTGCAGCCGTAGATCCACAATCGGCGCTGGCAATCAACATGATTGACGAAATCATCGAAACTGAACATTTGCTAGATGTAGCCGTTGCGCGGGCTCAGCGTTTAGCTGAAGTACCACTTGTGACTTACTCACTAGTAAAGAGCCAGCTCCATGCACCTGCCCTGGCCTTGATATCCGCTGTCCCGACTGATCGAGATTCACAAGTGGCAGATGCATGGAGATCTGCAGCAGTGCGCGAGGGGATTGCGTCTCAGGTGGAACGGATGACCAAGAAGTAGTCTTGGTCATCTCAGCAAGGTCGGAATCCACAGTGGGATCCGAACCAAATTCGGAGGATCTCATCACAACGCCAATTCCTAGTTTGCTTGAACTCTTGCAACTGGAAGAAATCAAAACAGACGTTTTTCGCGCGGGTACGCTTTTTGACGACCCAATGAATTTATACGGTGGCCAAGTTGCGGCTCAAGCGCTCTTCGCCGTAGGTCAAACTGTGCCCGAGGGCCGGGTGCCGCACTCGATGCACTGCTATTTTTTGCGCGCCGGCGACCCGATGAAGGCTGTTGACTACTTCGTGCACCGAGATCGTGACGGTCGATCGTATTCCGCACGGACTGTGAGTGCGATGCAAGAAGGTCGTGAAATTTTTACCATGAGTGCGTCATTTCATGTGGAAGAAGAAGGACCAGATGTGCAGGCAGTTCTGTCTCCAGCACAGTTTGGCCCGCAGGATCCTAGGGCTAAAGAGAAACTTCATCGAACTGTCGACATTGAATACCGAGATCCGCATGACCTTCCCGACGCGAGAATGGCGCGTGAAGTTTGGATGAGGTGCACTGTTGACCTAGGAGATGATCCGTTACTTCATGCATGCGTGATCACCTATGTCTCAGACATGTTTACTGGGTTGTTCGGTTTGCTTCCTCAACGTGATGGCATAGCACTGAGTAGTTTGGATCACGCTATTTGGTTCTTGCGGCACGCTCGGGCTGACTCTTGGCTTTTCATGGAACTCAAAGGTGAATCTGTGAGCCATGGACGAGGGCTGTATTCAGGCGACATATTTGATGAAGAAGGCCGGTTAGTGGCCAAGCTCATGCAAGAGTCGCTCTTTCGCCCACGCGCCTAGCTTGGGCAGACGTACAGCGATAGTTCTGCCTCCCTGATGTTTGATGACGAAATTTGAAATTTCTGGTCTGGGAAAAGCCGCACTCGGCTCCAGAACTATCTGCAAATGTCATCGATAGTGCTAGCTAAATCAATATCTAATTGAGTTAAGCCACCACGATCGTGGGTCGTCACGCTGATCAGCAAGGTTGTCCAGCGAATATCGATATCCGGATGGTGATCGATGGTTTCTGCCGCTGAAGCGATGGCAACCACCCACGCAATCGCTTCTGGAAAAGTCTTAGCTGCGACGGTCCTACTTATTGATTTCCCATCCGTCTCCCAGTACGGCAAGTGGTGTAGTTGGTCGCGTAATTCGCTGTCACTGAGAAGCTGTGGACGCATGCACCCAACTTACTGGAAATATCCGCAAAGTCTTCGCGTAGATACGTCAATGAACTCTCTTTGCGAAGAATCACGACAGGTGTTGGAATTCACGCCGGAACAACTTTGGCTAGCTTGGCGGCAGTGATGAACCAAACAATGCCATTGTCGGCGTAACCCAGGGGTGCGATGTCTTTCACGTTGTCTGTCTTGGTGTAACTCGTGCCGCCATCAGTGAATCCCGTTGGGGGTGCATCTTTGACGGTAACGCTGTATCCATCAGGGAGGACAGCATAGAAACCTGCAGGGCTGCCATCGCTGGGATTCCATTGATCTTGGTTGTAGTAGGTACCTCCATTGGGTGAACTTGAGAAATCAATGTGGGAACCAGTTTGGATAAATTGCTGATGAAAGCTGAACGGTTGAGTGGTCGTCACCGAGTGGTAGGTGTAAGCCAGTGTCTTTTGGCACAAGGCCCCCGCTTCAGTGAAGCCGTCAGGACAGACGTAGATAACTTTTGTTGTGGGCGCCGGTGCCGGTGCGGGTGCAGGCGCTGCCGCGGGTGCGGAAACGGGTGCAGGCGCGGGAAGTGGCGTTGAGGGCGCAACCACATTCGTAGAGAGCGGGATTTCAATTGAGACCCCAGAGATTTCACTAAGTGTTCGTTGCATGACTGCAATGGAGGCTCGGCCACTGGAGGCAGAATTGCTCGCTGTCACAGTAAAGGTGTATTTCGCGTGTGCGTTTAAACCTTTGAGGACTGCATGAGAGTCCGATGTCACTGTTGTTACTTCAGGATTCCTGCTCGCTGTTGCACTCACGGTGTACATCACCGGAAGCCCTTCGCCTTTGTTTACCGTATGCCTCCACGAAAGGCTGACTTCGGAGACAACATCCGTTGTTTCCACTGTGAGTTGATTTGTGGCTCCAACTTGACCTACAACATTTGCAAATCCAATTCGTCGACCATTCAAGGTGATTTGATACCTCGTCCCGGGATCAAGCCGGGTAACCACAGCAGGACGGCCCAGAATGGCCCTCGTAGTTCGGGTGGGGTGACCTTTGGACTGTGCGGTTATCACGCCACTTTGGTGACCGGAAACAGTGACAGCCCCGATGGGGTTTGCGATCACCTCGACTCCACGCGGAACTGGTGCAACGGCGATAACTGCGGGCGCCGGTTCTTGAGCAATTGTTGCACCAGCGGCATGCGGTGCACACAGAAGTACGCCACACATCGTCACTAGAGCGCTTCGTACTACGAGTCGCTTCATGGAACCCCTCCTTTGTCCGGCGATTGCCGTCACTCAGGAGGGTTCCTCAGTCACTGAAGAGTTAAACATGCATCTTTCGTAGGGGTCACTTGCCTATAAAGTCGCCTGGGCGCTTTTCCCGAAATGCAGTTAGCGCCTCTTGATGGTCTTGAGTTGTCATGATGACACCCATGTGCGAGGCCACTAGATCTAACGCTGTACGCAAATCAACGTCTTGTGATTGGTACACACTTCGACGTATGAGCTTTACGGCGATAGGCGCTTTCGCAGCAATTCGCTCCCCTAGAGCCTGAACGTATTCCATGAGTTCCTCGTCAGGGACAACAGTGTTAGCCATACCCATGGCAACTGCCTGCGCCCCGGTAACTGTGTCACCAGTTAAAAGAAGTTCAAGGGCTTTCGCTACCCCGACGAGCCGAGGTAAGTAATAGGCACCGCCATCGCCTGGTACTAAGCCAATGTTGATGTAGGACTCCGCGAATCTTGCTGACTCGGCAGCAATTCTGATGTCACACATGAGCGCCATATCCATACCAGCGCCAATCGCTGCACCAGGAACCGCTGCAATGATTGGCTTATCGCTTATCTCAACTGCGCGCGCTACTCGATGAATTTCGTCGGTCAGAAAATCACGACGTGAAAGCGCGGAAGGGTCGATGGCAATCAATGCATCAAGGTCAACTCCTGCGCAAAAGGCTCCACCTGCTCCTGTCACGACGATGACCCTGACATTTTCGTCGGCGTTGGCTTCAATGAGCAGGTCAGCCCACCTATGAATCAAGGGGAGAGTGAACGCGTTCCTACGTTCAGGTCGGTTCAGCGTGATGGTTGCTACTCGATTTTTTACGTCGTAGAGAATCTCTTCGCTCACGTATTTGAACCTTTCATGCCATTGACGATTGATTCCCAAAGCGATGTTTTGGGTTGAGTCAAGAATTCTTGTCCGAGGTAATGATTCCAGAATTCAGGGCGTCCAGCTTCTTCGGTCCAGGACCAGAGTCGAGTGGTGAGAGCACCAAGTCGATATTCCTGACTCATTCCCATCGCACCGTGAACCTGATGAGCGGTCATCGATGCTTTCCTTGCACATCGACCTGTCACAGATTTTGCGATCGCGCAATTCTGGATCGTCGGTGCATCGAGCGCAGTGGCAACAGCGGCTTGAGACATAAGCGTGAGTTCACAAATTTCTACAAGTTTGTGAGCGATCACTTGTTGGTCAGCGATTGGCTTGCCAAATTGTTCGCGGGTGCGGGCGTAATTCACCGTGAGATCGCGAATCTGGCTTAATGCTCCCGAAATCTGAACCGATCGAGCCAGAGCTAAGCGCGCGAGGAGGTCGATCTGGGTGAAATTGGATTCAACAGCGACATGATTCGTAACTGTGACATTTGTGAGCACCACAGTCGCACGGGGTTCGCCGGCGAGATTCTCACCCTGATGGACAGTGCAAGCAGTGAAGGGGATGAGGGCGAGTTCTTGATCTATGAGAACGAGTAAGAATTGGATTCGTTCGTTAGTGGGCACATCAAAAGCGGTGCCTGAGATGAGAAACTCTCCGGAACTAGATCGTGAAGAGATGAGTGAGTTCCGAGGATCTGCAGCCACCGCGATGAGTGATCTATCGCTGGAAAGGCCACCGATTGACAAGGCCCAACTTGCGACAAACCCGGTATCAACACCGATGACATCTGCAGCGTGACCACTCAGCGTTTGAAGGGCGATGGCCGCGTCAAAGATGTCGCCTCCTGAGCCACCAGCTGACTCCGCTGTCCCAATCCAAGGGATACCAGCATCCACCAGGGTTTGGGGCAACGATGTTGCAGAGCGGATACACATGTCGTCAAGGGCTCGACGAAGAGAACGACGCTCTTCTGGTAGTTCCCAATCCAAAAGACTCATTTCGACAAACCCTTGCTGACGATTCCGCGAAGCACTTCGTTTGTGCCGCCGCGAATCGTAAATCCTGGTGCTTGGTATTGCGCCTCACGCAGCAGAGTCATTGCGGTTGGGCTCAAGGCTGTTGGGTTTCCGGGCTCATGCGCAATATTCAGCGCGATACCAACTGTTTCCTGTTCGAAGGCTGTACCCATCGCTTTCAGTATGGCTATTTCACTTGCTGAGGTATCACCAGAAATGAGGAGTTCCACAACCTTGTGATTGATTGTGCGAAAGGTCGTGATGTCAGCGATGATTCGTCCGATATCGCCTGCTGAGTGTGAGTCACGAGGTAAATCACGTACGAGTTCTTCGATAAGTGGGAAAGTAGATAAATAGCGTTCAGGTCCGGCACGCTCTGCTGCAAGTTCATGCATGGCTTGTGACCAGCCGTTACCGATTTCTCCAAGAACATCGCTTTGTGGCACGAAGGTTTCATCGAATATCACTTGATTAAAATGATGTTCTCCACTGATGAGTCGAATCGGTCTGATGTCGATATTTTGCTGCGGCAGTCGAACGATGAATTGACTCAATCCAACATGTCGTTGTCCACTCGTTCGGGCAAGCACCACCATGGCATCAGCATGATGCGCTGAACTCGTCCATACTTTTGTTCCCGAGATCAGCCAGCCGCCATCAACTTGTTCAGCTTTGGTGCGCACTGATGCCAGATCAGAGCCCGCATCTGGCTCGCTTAGACCGATAGCCATGCACACCTCACCGCGAATAACTTTCGGTACCCATTCGCGTTGCTGAGCGACTGTGCCGTGACGCAGCACGGAGGGGGCAAATTGACGTTCAGCAAACCAATGAGCCGCTACGGGTGCACCAGCTGACAGCAGTTCTTCACTCACGACTAATCGATGCCCGGCGCCGCCTCCCAGCCCACCAAATTCAGTGGGCAGCATCACTCCTATGAGTTGAGCGGCACCCAATCGACGGCTGAAATCTGGATCGAACCCGATAAGCCAAGAGTCACAACAGGGGGTAAACCCACCCGAGGCGAGTTCTGCTGCGAGGAAGGTGCGAACTCGGGCTCGAAGCTCTTCTAGTTCTGACACCGTCTGTTCCTTCCTGGCTGGTGGTTCTGACGAAAAGATACCGATATCACTCACGATAACCATCAGTTACGCGGAAAACTCTCGTCAACTCGATCTTGCCTCTATCTTGTTCATGTGAATGTGCGAAGCGAACAACGCGGCCGGATCTTGGTGATTGCTATTGACCGACCTGAGAAGCGTAATGCCATAAACGCCGAGGTCACTGAGGGCATCGATGCGGCATTGAATGAATTGGACGATAACCCCGAACTTTGGGCAGGAGTCATCACTGGCACCCCGACCATGTTTTCAGCGGGGACGGACATTAGT
Organism: Candidatus Nanopelagicales bacterium; assembly: GCA_044240165.1. GTDB lineage: Bacteria > Actinomycetota > Actinomycetes > S36-B12 > S36-B12 > UBA11398. The sequence continues at coordinate 21,143 of JBIIAA010000004.1, read as the reverse complement.
TCGCGTGACGCCCGCCCTACCGAGCGCGGCGGCGAATACGGCTTGATCAGGCGTGATCGGACTAAGCCGCTGATCGCTGCGGTCGAAGGCAACGCGCTAGGTGGTGGGTTCGAGGTTGCTCTCGCCTGCGACTTGATTGTTGCTTCTACTACAGCCAGATTTGGCCTTCCCGAAGCTCAACGCGGAGTGATCGCAACATCTGGGGCTCTTTTTCGTGCGATGCGAGCTCTGCCCATCAACGTGGCCCGAGAGATGCTGATCGCGGGAACTGTTTTAAGTGCTGAACGCGCATTTCAACTCGGGTTAGTGAGCGAAGTGACGCAGCCAGAAGCCGCGTGTGACGCTGCAGTGGCTTTAGCTGAGCGAATTTGTTTGGCCTCGCCCTTTTCAGTTCGCCAAACCCTCGCAGCGATCAACCGTCAGCTCAGAGAAGATGACGCGGCTGGTTGGGAGGCCACGAGCCTTGCCGTTGAGGCGATTTTGGCATCAGAAGACATGAAAGAGGGAAGTGCAGCCTTTTTCGAAAAACGAACTCCCATATGGAAGGGTCGCTAGTTATGAGCGAGATTCAAGAGCAGAAGCGCAGCCGCGCGATTGCGATGACGCCAGATGAACGTGATGAGTACCTGCGTAGCGAGCGGGTTTGTCGTGTCGCATCGGTTGGCGCAGATGGAAACCCGCATGTCACCCCATTGTGGTTTGTCTGGGACGGCCAATATTTTTGGTTGAACTCCATTGTGAAAAGTCAGCGATGGGTGGATCTTGTTCGGCATCCACAAGTTGCGGTGGTGGTGGACGGTGGTCGCGAATTCTTCGAGTTGCACGGTGTGGAAATTGAAGGAACTGTAAGTGTCATCGGAGAAGTGCCGCGGGAAGCGGTACCTAATACTGAACTTGCGCCGATTGAAGTGGCGTTTGCCCGTAAGTACTCAAGTAGCGATGAGTTCTATGTCGATGGGCGACATGGCTGGTTGCGGATCACGCCGACCAAGATTTCCAGCTGGGATTTCAGGAAGAACCAAGCTCTACGTCCCCGTCAATAACTTGTTGCATTAGCCGCCCGTAATGGTCAGCTATCCAAGAATCATCAACATTGGCAAGGAGTCGTTGGGCGCGTAAGCCCACAGCCAAGCCGGTCATAAGACAAGCCAGAAGCTCAGCGCGTTGCTCTAAAGCATCGTCACCGACCAACCAAGCGTTGAGGTAGGCGTGGATCCAAGTGTGGAATTCCAGACGAGCAGTTTTGGGGTCAGGGGCATCAGCTGTGCGAAAGACCGACTGCACCCAGGGCTCTGACATGTCATGTTCGCGCCGCAGCAGAATGCGATCCGCCAGAGCCTTACCTATTTCGCTCTTTGGGATAGATGAGTCGAATGGTTCCAAACTCAGTGGCGCAGCATCTTCGTAAATCTTGGCCTTGCTGCCGCCTACTTTCATCACCATAGAAGGACTAAGCCCGGCTTCGGAAGCAATTTGGCGGATGGTTACCGAGGGGTAGCCTCGTTCGGCAAAGAGCCTGCGCGCTGCTTCCAGTACATGGTCGCGCGAACTAGATTTCACTTGGACTCCTTATGCAGCTGGGCGAGCTCGGCAATGAGCTCAGGGTCCAGTGGGCCAAGCTCGTTGTGTTCAGGTTTTGGAATGGCCAGAGCGATGAACGCTCCGACGATTGAAGCAGCGGCAGCAAGGATGAAGACCATTTGGAAGGCTTGCTGTGTTGGTAGGTTTTTGCCACCAATCTCTACGACAAGCACTGCCAAAATTCCAGCGATGGCAGCGCTAGAAACTGATGAACCAATACTGCGTAACAAGGTATTCAACCCGTTTGCTGCGGAAGTTTCGGTTTCAGGAACGGCGCCCATGATGAGTAGCGGCATGGCAGCGAAGGAGATGGCGGTTCCGGCTGAGACGATCACTGCCGCCACAGCGATAAGAAAGACGGTGTCGCCGTAGAAAAGTCGTTCGACGTAACCAAACCCCATTAAGCCGGCTCCCAGTATTAACGTGATTTTCGCGCTATAGCGGCGAGTGATTCTTGCTGAAACCGGGGCGAGTATCACCATCGTGAGGCAGGTCGGAATCATGATGAGACCGGCTTGCAAGCTAGTGAGCCCATGCCCATAGCCGGTGCTGGTCGGCATTTCGAGTAATTGAAAAGTCGCCAACATGTTTGCGTACATCGCGAAACCCATAAGGATCGAAGTGATGTTTGTGATCAGCACAGGTCGGCGCATACTGACTCGAAGGTCAACGAGGGGGCGTTCATTGCGAAATTCCAGTGGGATCCAAATTGCCAAAATTGCTGCGCAAATGCCGAATGTGTAGAGCGTCTGTGAACTGGTCCAACCCCAGGAGCCACCTTTTGAGATACCTAGGAGTAAGGCCGTTAGGGCGCCTGAAAGCAGGAAGGCGCCGAGGTAGTCGAATCGTCCTCCAGTACGAATCTCAGATTCGCGCACGACAATGCAGATGGCGATGAACATTACGATGGCAAAGATTCCGGAAACCCAAAAAATGGCATGCCAGCCGAAAAATGTGTAGACAATTCCCGACAAGGGCATGCCGATTGCAGCACCAATGCCAAGAGTTGCGCTCATCAGTGCGACAGCGCCGCTGAGTTTTTCTTCCGGTAGTTCATCTCGCATGATGCTCATGCCAATGGGGATAAGAGCAGAAGCGGCGCCCTGAAAAATCCGGGCGACGATAACCATCGTGAGCGTGTTACTCACTGCGCCAATAACCGACCCAATGAGAAGCAGACCCAAACAGACGAGCATCATTCGCTTTTTGCCGAACATGTCGGCTAGGCGGGTCAAGGTTGGAGTCGCTACCGCGCTTGCAAGCAACGTTGCCGTGATCACCCATGAAACATCATCAACTGAGGCATCCAAGATGCCTGGGAGCTCGCCGAGCAACGGCACGAGAAGGGTTTGCAGTAGTGAAGCTGCCATGCCACTGATAGCCAAGACCGCGATAACCGAGGTTGACGAATAGGTGCGAACTAGGCGAAGTGGCATGAGTCCTTACACATTGAAGTGAACGTTTGTTCACCCATTCAATCACATGATTGAACCGCGTAAATTCGCCATAAAACGGACATGACTCATGTCACATCCGGGAATGGGGGACACCGAGACCTTCGTGGCCTAGATCACGCCATATATGGGTTAAACCGGACAAATGACCGGTCCTGTGGACAAAATGAATGTTGGAGATGTCAGAGGAAGTTCCTAAGGTTTTTGCAGGTGAGGTGCTTGTGGCCTTACACGAAATTCCCTGGCGCAGGCCAGGAGCAACGTGATCCTTGAGGTCTGTCCCGTGCGATTCGGGGTGGCGGTCAAGTTGCTGGCGAGTGCAGTTGACCAGACAGACGGTCGATGTGCGCTATGACCTGGGTTTTGACCGTGCACCTCGTTGAGGTGCTGATCAAAGAGGACGAATGCGCTTTGCGCACAAGGTTGCCGTTATGGCGACCATCATGGGCTTTGGACTATTGCCGATGGCTGCTCCGGCCCTAGCCGAAGAGGCCACCTCGGTGTCCGTTTCGCAGATGGAAGCTACTTCAGTTGCACTGCATGCACGCACGGCGCAATTAACGACCAAAACATGGAAATTCGCCTTTGTCTCAGCAGCCACATTGGACCGTTCAGGAGTTGAGCCCAGTCTTTATCGTGGCAAGTTCTATCGTCCCAGCCTGGAACGTATCCGTCGCTGCATCGTGAGTCGTGAGAGTTCAGGCCACTACTTTTCTGTTTCGCGCAGTGGTAAGTACCGAGGTGCGTATCAAATATCACCCGCATTAGCGCGCGGTGTTACTTGGATGATGTTCCCAGAATTTCAAAAGATTCTCGGCGAAAAAGCGGCTGAAGTAGCGATGCTTCGACTACGTAACACTCCAATTCATAAGTGGACGCGCTTTTGGCAAGACGCCGCATTCAGCACGGTCTACAACTGGGAGCGACCAAATTCCGGCGCCTCACATTGGCGTGCAACCAACCGTGGCTGTTAACTGACGTAGGTCCATCTGGCACGATGCTGGAATGCTTCGAGTACTCACAGTTAACGTCAATGGCATTCGTGCCGCGGCTCGTCGCGGGGGACTTGAATGGTTGGCGGAAGCTGACGCGGACGTCATCTGCATGCAAGAAGTGCGAGCGACGCATGAACAGTTACACGAGGTTCTCAAGGAATCCCGGCTTTCGCATTTACACGTTCAGCATTCCCCTGCTCCCCAGTTGGGACGCGCAGGAGTCGCGATTCTTACAAAAGCGCCAGCGAAACGCATCTCGGTAGGTCACGCACAACTTGATGAGCAAGGTCGCTGGGTTGAAATTGATATTGATACAGAGCTTGGTCCAATAACCGTGGTCTCGGTCTACGTGAATGCTGGTGAGGTCGAAACCATCAAGCAAACCGAAAAATACACATTTCTAGAAGCGATGGATGAGCGTTTAACCACTTTGCAGTCAGCTCGCCGAAAGCGACCAGTGCTTGTATGCGGAGATTTCAATATCGCTCACCACGAAGTCGATATAAAAAACTGGAAGGGCAACCTGAAGAACTCAGGTTTCTTAAAGGAAGAACGTGTCTACCTTGACCGTTGGTTTGAAAAATCTTGGACCGATCTTGGGCGAGTGCTTGGTGGCGAAGGCCCTGGCCCATACACCTGGTGGTCTTGGCGGGGTAAAGGGTTTGACACTGACGGTGGTTGGCGAATTGATTACGTCATCGCAACCTCAAAGCTCGCCGAACGTGCACAGACTGCAGTTGTGGGAAAGGCTCCAACGTATGCCGAACGCTGGAGTGATCATGCACCCCTCACCGTGGAGTTTAATTAGTGACGCGTTTGAGCGAAGCGTGACTTACCCGGAATATTTCTGAAGTGATACTTCGCGCTTCTGACTCGTCATGTGTGACATGAACTGCCACAACGTTTCGAGAGCGCAGGAGCTCCGCTACTTCGATCGCTAGCCGTGTGCGTAGTTCTGAGTCCAAAGAACTGTAGGGCTCGTCCAGTAACAGTGCAGCAGGCTCGGGTGCGAGTGCTCGGGCAAGAGCAACACGTTGAGCTTGCCCGCCACTAAGTTCTTGAGTGGATCGTGTTTCGAATCCGGGTAGTCCCACCCACTCCAGAAGTTCGGTGGCTTTATCTGTAGCGAGTGCCTTACTCATGCCGAGTCTTCGCAGGCCGTACATCACATTTTGAAGCACAGTCAGATGAGAAAACAGGAGCGGATCTTGGAAGACCATGCCGATGTTGCGCTCATGAATCGGAGTTTTCGTGATTTCAATATCGTTGAGCAAGAGTGAGCCGCCTAGCGCGGGAACGCTACCCAAGATCGTTGATAGAAGTGTCGATTTGCCGCAGCCGCTGGGGCCAAGGATTACGGTGATGCCATCACGGACATGCAAATTAGCCGTGATCAATGTCGATGCGTAACCGATGTTAAGTTCACGAAGTTCTAAGCCTTGGCTCATCGTGCCCACCTCTTCTTTCCTAGTGAATCGATGCCTGCCACAAGCGCAATTGTTCCCAGCACGAGAACCATGGCTAAGGCGCAGGCAACCCCAAATGATTGCTCTCCCGGCCGTTGCAGCAATCGCACGATCTGCACAGGCACTGTTGGGTCGCTGGATCGGGTTAGGAATGAAGCTGCTCCAAACTCTCCCAGTGACACGCAGGCGGCTAGCCCGCCCGCAGCAATCATCACGATTCGAAGAATTGGTCCGTAGGCCGTGAAAAATGCTCGAGTAGGGCCGGCACCTAGCGAGCTCGCAACAATGGCGAAACGTCGATCGGTTGCAAGAAGAGTGGGGAGCAGGACTGCGATAACCAGCGGTACGGCGACGATTGAGTGTGCGATGGGAATGAGTACGTCACTGCCCCGCAAATCAAGAGGGGGCCGACCAAAAGTCAGCATGAGTCCTAGCCCCAAAGTGGCAGCAGATATTCCTAGCGGAGCCAAGGCAATGAGCGCGACTGCTCGACCTAGGCGGTGTGTAAGTACACCAATTGCGGCACACGCACCAATAGTTCCCGCGATCACACCCGTGAACGCGGCGTATTTCAAAGAGGTCGCTATCGCACCTAGAGGTGAACTGAGTCGATTCGTGCCTGAATCGACACTCGACAGCGAACTCCACCACTCCAACGTCCAGCCATACGAGTTGTGCAGCGAGGCGTAAGCCAATGAAAGCAACGGAACCAGAACAATGAGACAAGTTATCCCGGCAACGCCAAAGATGAAGCCGCGTTGCGCTCTCGAGGATGCGCGCTTGAGTCTGGTAAATCTCAGTATCGGTCCCGTAGAGGTTCGTTTCATTGAGGCTCTCGCTCCAATGAGAAGTACGCAACTAATCAAGGCGAGTTGGAGAAGCGCAGTAATGGCGGCCGTTGGAAAGTCAAGAAGAAGTGAAGTTTGGCGAAGAATTTGTGTTTCCAATGTGCGACTAGAATTGTCTCCGAGTACTAAGACAACGCCCAAAGAAGTGAAACAGAAGACGAAGACCACCGAAGCAGCAGAAGCGATTGAGGCTTTGAGTTCGGGCAAAGTTACCGTCATGAATGCGCGGAATGGCGATGCGCCCAGGCTTCGAGCAACTGTAACTTTTCGTGGGTCCAGTTGCTGCCAGCTAGCCCCAACGATCCGCACGATCACTGCAAGATTGATGTAGGTATGAGCCATCACTACAAGTAGGAGGCCAGGGGCTAAAGATGAACCAAAAAGTTCTCTGAAAGCCAGCGCAATAACAACTGTAGGTAACACGAATGGGACAGTGACTATTGCTTGGGTGAAAGCCCGACCCTTGAAGGAATACGTAGCTAAGACACCAGCTATTGGCAGTCCGATGCACGTGGCAAGGATGGTACTAACAAGTGCTTGCACTGCTGCAGAAATTGCAATGCTGAGTTGCGGAGCGATTTCAAATGAATTGCCAACATCAAAGGAACGCTGCAAAACATTCGCGAGGGGAACTCCAAGCAAAGTGACGAGAAAGAGTGCGGGTATCACCCATACCCACCTCAACCACGTTGGAGTATTCAGCGCCCCATCACCTTCCCCCAGTCATTGAGCCAATTCTTGAGATTGGAACTGACTTCAGTTGCAGACAACTGCAACGGTGTCGTAACCTTCGCGGCAAATTTTGTGAAAACTTCAGGTAGTGGGGTGTTCGCTCGGGAAGGAAAAACAAACATCGACAAAGGTACGTCAGCTTGCACGCCTTCGGAGAGCAGCCAGTCGATAACCTGTTGCGCTGCTTGCTCATTTCCGGTACCCCGCAAAACTCCCGCGAATTCAACTTGGCGGTAGCAGCCATCGGTGAGAACTGAAGTTGACGGTTGAGTTGGCTTCGGGTTCTCTGCATAAACAATCTCAGCAGGCGGGCTGGTTGCGTACGAAACGACTAGCGGATAACTACCTCCGTTTGAACTGAAGGCACTGTCGTATGCGTCAGTCCAGGAGCCGGAGACCTTGACCCCGTTTTGATTGAGTTTTTCCCAATACTGTCCCCATTGGTCGCCGTACTTTGCGATCGTGGCGAGCATGAATGCCAGGCCGGGTGATGAGGTCGCAGGATCTTGGACAACCAGCAAGTCCTTGTATGCGGGATCAATGAGTTGGTCAAGTGAAGTCGGCTTAATGAGTTTGCGTTTAGTGAACCAAGCATCATCAATATTGACGCAGACATCTCCGTAGTCGATAGGTGTCACAACACCATTTCCAGTGTCCTGCTTCAATGCAGGTATTACAGAATTGAGATTCTTGGATGTGTAGCTACTGAAGACCTGTGCGTCAATGGCTTTGGTGAGCAGAGTGTTATCAATGCCGAACATCACATCAGCACTAGGAACACCGGATGCAAGTACTGCACCTGCAACCATGGCGCCGGCATCACCCGCAGTAGTGATTTTTAGCGTGATACCCGTGTCAGTTTTGAGTTGGTCAATAAGTACCTGGCTCACCACAAATGAATCGTGAGTAAGCAAAGTGACTGTGGCAGGACCGGATTCTTGTTGCGAGGAGCCGCATGCCGCAAGAAGCATGCTGCCGCTCACTGCAATCGCGAGTGTGATTTTTGATAGCAAGGACGACATGAAGACCGCTTCCCTAGCGCTGGCATTACCCAGATCAGGTTGTATGGGTCGGTGGATGCGTCCACCCTCTCAGCGCGCCGAATATGCGAGCTCCCCTTGGTGTGTCGAGTCTAGGTCCTGCGTATTGCGCGGATGAGGAAGGTGGCGGCAGCGGCGCCACCAAGGCCAGCCAGCATCAGAACGGCGACCCACAAGTCAAAGCCGAGTGCGTTCCAACGCACAATTCCTGCACCAATAAGCAAGACTGCTGCGATTGATTGCAGGAAGACCGCAAAGCGGAGTTGTCTTGGGGTGGAAGCATCGTTTTGCACAAGTGCAATCTAGCGAGGTGAGTTCCAGAGCGTCAGCACGTGTTCTTCATGTTCGAAGCCCAGGATCGAAATTGTGGCTGGGTCTAGAGCCAGATGGCGACCATAAATAGGCGGCTGGCCCAACCAGCGCGCTGCGAGAATTCGCAGCACGTGACCATGTGCGACCAGAACCGCAGTGCCGCCAGATGTAATGGTTGGAGTCACTTCAGCGATAACGCGATCAACGCGGGTGGCGATATCGGATAGTTGCTCACCTTCAGGTATTGGCCGATCCCAGATGAGCCACGAAGGGTCATTGAGAGCTTGGCGGATCTCAAAGGTGGTTTGGCCTTCCCATACGCCGTAGTCCCATTCCATGAGGTCTGGCTCAACTCGAGAAACCACGAGCCCAGCGAGTTCAGCCGTTCGTTGGGCCCGGGCAAGGGGACTACACAACACAAGGTCTGGATCAACGGGGAGGCGCGCGCAAACATCTCTGGCAGAGGCCTCGCCTACAGGCGAGAGCGCAAGGTCAGTTCGTCCGGTGTGTTTGCCTTGAGCACTCCACAGCGTTTCACCGTGGCGAACGAGGATTACTCGACCGGTCATAGCGTCGGTGCGGTCGAGGCATCCCACGCTTGTTGCAACGCTGAGGCGAAAAGTTCGCTTGATTGAGCGCCACTAACACCAAATTTTTCGTCGAGTACAAAGAATGGCACTCCAGTGCAGCCCAAGGTTTGGGCGATCTGCTGATCGAGTTGGACCGCGGCAGTGAACTCGTCGCTTTCGAGCATGGCCAATGCCTGCGATGGGTCCAGTCCTACCTGTGTGACAAAAGCAGCCAGATTGTCGTGACCAAAGATGGATTCACCTTGCTCGAAATATGCGCTCATCAGTACTTCGAGTAACTCCAGACCACGATCGTGATCAAGGGCTTGGGCCCAAAGTACGAGTCGGTGGCCATCTCGGGTGTTTCCACTGAGGGTCCGCTCAAGTTGGTAGTTCAATCCGACACTCGCTGCAGCTTGAACTACGTTGTTCTGCATTTCCTTGGCTTGCTCCAGGCTTACCCCGTATTTATCAGCCAGCATCGAAGTCGTGGGTGTCGTCGTGGCCTTGGCTGAGGGGTTGAGCTGATAAGCCCGGTGGCTGATAGTCACGTGGGCACGATGCTCAAACTGCTCAAGGGCGATTTCTAGCTGTCTTTTGCCGATGAAACACCAGGGACAAACCAGATCGGACCACATGTCAATATGCATACCTAATCTTCACCTGTTGGCTTGGCTGGACTCAAACCGGCCTGTCTGGGAGGCAGACCTGATTCGACCCCCCTGAGATAATTCACCTTCCGTTCATGTTCATGTCAGCAGATGTTCCCCATCTCAGCACCCTTAAGTCAACCTCCTTGTAGAACTATTGAGGCATGGCAAACGTGGATCTGGAGCAGCGCGATCTCCAGGCAGCAGCAACTTCCCATCGGGGTGACCGGATATTTAACCGGTCAATTACGGCGGCTGCTTTTGTCTCCCTTATTGTTTTGGCCGGCATCGCAGTCTTCTTGGGTGCTCAGGCCGTGCCGGTGTTCCAGCAGCTAGGTTTTAGTTTCCTCACCACAACAGCCTGGGATCTCAACTCTGATCCGCTGGACGTTGGCATTTTCGGCATGCTCTACGGATCGATCCTGCTGGCCGTAGTCGGTCTAGTGATTGCCGTCCCGGCTTCACTTTTATTGTCCATCTTCATAGTTTTCCTAGCGCCAAAAAAATTGGCGTCATTTCTCACAAACTCTATCGACCTGATGGCAGCCATTCCTTCGGTCATTCTTGGCTTGTGGGCCTTCTACGTGCTCAATCCGCAAGCCGCCGAATGGCAACGCCTGCTCCACGAATATTTGGGTTGGATTCCGATCTTCCAAAATGAGTCAGGGAACTTCTTCGGCACTCCATTCATTGCGGGTTTCATCCTGGCCATCATGGTGATCCCAATTACTACATCAGTCACGCGTGAAGTATTGGGCCGAACACCTCCTGAATTAATCAATGCTGCTGAATCGCTCGGTTGTTCACTTTGGACCATGCTTCGCTACGTTGCACTGCCGTACGGCCGTGGCGGAATTGTCGGCGGCATCATGCTGGGCTTGGGTCGCGCTCTGGGTGAAACCATCGCTGTGTTCTTCGTGCTGAAGTTGATTTACGACACCAACTGGTATCACGTCATCGAATCTGGTGGCGGCTCTGTAGCAACCTTGATTGTTTCCCGATTCGGTGAAGCTTCGGGACCCTTTGAAGTGCAGTTACTTCTTGCGGCAGGCTTCTTCCTTTTCCTTATGACATTAGGTGTAAACATGATCGCGAATCTCATTGTGAGTCGCACTGGGCGGTTGAAGAAATGACCACCACATTCGACCCTGCAACGCTCCCAAATCTGCAACAGCAGAAGAAGACTCATCCTTGGCGCAAACGCACTACGCAGTTTGATGTGTCCGTAGCCATCGCTGTCGCGGTACCAATGGTCTTCGTGATTGCCTTGTTCTTGTTCAGTGACATGCCTGGGGCGCTAGTTTTTGTAATTTATTTGCCGATTCAGATGTTCGCATCGGGCTGTGCCGCCGTCGCGACAAAGGGTAAGCGTGGAATCGTTGACTCAGTCATCATCGTGAATGCCGTTGGCGCTTCGATTTTCACTTTCGTTATCGTCCTTTCGGTGCTTTGGTCGCTAGTGTCCAACGGCCTAAAGGCGCTTTCTATTCCTTTCCTTTCTCAGAACTCGACATACATCAGCCCATCGACACCGCTTGAATACGGTGGAATGGCACATGCTGCTCTTGGCACACTCCTTATTGTGACGATCTCGGCGCTCATTGCCGTGCCGATAGGTATCGCAACCGCGATTTACATCACTGAAGTTCGCGGTAAAGCCGTTCCTTATGTTCGATTCTTCGTGCAGTCGATGTCGGGCGTTCCTTCCGTTGTGGCTGGTCTGTTTATTCTGACAACCTTGATCCTGACTGGCGCTATTAACACCAGTGCTTTCGCTGGCGGTTTGGCGTACGCAGTATTGATGTTGCCCACCGTTGCGCGAACTGCCGAAGAAGTTTTGCGGCTAGTTCCCGATGATCTGCGCACCGGAGCGCTTGCGCTCGGTTCAACACGAGCTCGCACTGTGCTGCAGGTAGTGCTTCCTGCGGCGAAGACCGGAATCGTTACGGCAATCATTTTGGGTATCGCTCGCGTTATTGGCGAGACAGCGCCGCTCTTGATGACTTCAGGTAAGAACGATGCCACGGTGACGAATCCATTTTCGGATCCGATCAGTTCGCTACCGGTTGCAATTTTTGAAAACGTTGCGCAACCTTACCCAGATGCGGTTACTCGCGCTTGGGGTGCAGCGCTCATTTTGATGGTCATGGTTGCCATTCTCTTTACGGTTGCGCGCCTCCTTGGTCGCAGCAAAGTCAAGTAAGGCAAGGCGAGTTCAACAATGGAGGAAGAAGAAATGTCAACAGCAGAGTTCGAGCAGAGCGTTGTTGTACTTGAAGAGGAGTTTTCAACTCCTGCTCAACGAGGACCAGTGGAACTAGAGGCGCGCGATGTGAGCGTGTGGTTCAACACTCGCAAGGTGCTCGAAGGCGTGAATCTACAATTCCCCAAGAACACTGTCACTGCACTGATTGGCCCGTCGGGTTGCGGTAAATCAACATTTATCCGTACCTTGAACCGCCTTCATGAACTTCTTCCTGGCGCAGCGCTTGCTGGCGAAGTGCTATATGAGGGTGAAGACATTTATGGGCCAACTAAAGATCCCGTTCACATTCGTTTGAACATTGGCATGGTTTTTCAAAAGCCGAATCCATTCCCTTCGATGACTATCCGCGGAAATGTGCTTTCAGGCCTGAAGCTTTCAGGAATGAAGCGAAGCAATCATGACGAAATCGTCGAGCAGACCCTCACCTCCGCTGGTTTGTGGAATGAAGTTAAAGATCGCCTTGGCCATGCAGCCGGTGAACTTTCAGGCGGCCAGCAGCAGCGACTCGTTATTGCACGTGCCTTGGCTGTACAGCCGCACATCTTGTTAATGGATGAGCCTTGTTCTGCACTTGATCCTGCTTCGACGCTGAAAATCGAAGAGACCATTCGTGAACTATCTAAAGACATCACGATCGTGATTGTTACGCATAACATGCAGCAAGCAGTTCGTGTTGCCGACTACACCGCCTTCTTCTTAGCCGCTGAAAACGAGCCGGGGCATGTTGTTGAGCAAGGCCGCACTACTGAGATTTTCGGTAACCCACAGGATCAACGCACGCTTGATTACGTCAACGGACGTTTTGGTTAAGCAACTGTTCATCTCCGCGACGGCTTAACGACATAAATGCGAATCCAGTTGTAAATGTCCGGTCTCTAACGTGCTAATTGTTAGCAAACATATTCTTATCTAAGGAGAAACCAGTGCGTCGCACTCTCGCAGTTCTCGCAACAAGCGCTTTGGCTGTTTCAGCATTCGCTATGGCGTCCCCTGCTCAGGCAGCAGAAAACCTTGCCGGCGGTGGAGCTTCATTCCCATACCCGTTCATTTCCCAGTGCGCAGCTGATTTCAACGCTTCGCAGACAAACTTTGTCATTAACTACACCTCAACTGGTTCAGGCACAGGCAAGAGCAACTTCACCAAGGGCACCTTTGCTTACGGGCAAACTGACTCGAAGTACTCAAGCGGCGAGCCAACCTTTGACTGGACTTATGTTCCTAACATCGGTGGAGCCCTTGCATTCCCAATCAACTTGACGAATGCAAAGACCGGCAAGACCCTCGGTTCGTCAATCCAGTTGAAGCGCACCACGCTCAGCAAGATCATGGCCGGCTCAATCACCAAGTGGAATGACAAGGAAATCCTTGCTAGCAATGCACGTATTGCTGCATCGATCCCTGCAACCAACATCACTGTTGTCTACCGTTCAGGTAACTCAGGAACATCAAACAACACCTTGCAGTACCTGAATGCCTTCGCACCAAGCATCTGGGCCAAGGTGCAAGATGACTTCACAACCGCGTTCCCAGGCGGCACCCCACCAGCAAGCTCATTGGCTGGCAAGGACAACGCAACGATCATCGCAACGATTGGTGCCACCCCCGGTGCAATCGGAGCCGTTGACTTCGGTGACGCAAAGGGCTACCCAGTAGCACGCATCGAAAACGCACTCGGCGAGTTCATTGCTCCTTCTGCCGCTTCAGCTGCAAAGAACCTTGCTGTTCAAGACAACTTGGATGCACGTGGCCTGGTTGCACTTGATTACAACGTCAAGGTGAAGGGCGCCTACCCAATGGCAATCTTCAGCTACGGCATTGCTCGCACAGACGGCAAGGGACCTAACGGTCTTGGCGTTCGCCAGTTCCAGGATTACCTCATCCAGAAGTGTGGACCGTCACGTGCAGCACAGCTTGGCTACGTACCAGTTGCAGGCAAGGTTTTGGCTAAGGCCAAGGCTCTTGTTGCAAACATCAAGTAATTTTTAACTCGTAATAGCGTCATACCTAAACGAAGGGCGAGGGCGATGTCTCGGTTCAATTCACGAGGCTTCGCCCTCGCTACTTTATTTTCCATTCCACTCGCTGCGGCTGCGCTGGTTCTCAGCGGCTGCACTCCACCACTGCCGCCCGATGTTCTTGCTGCACAGGCCGAGGCAAACATCACCTGCCAGTCAGGAAGCCTTAATGTTGCCGCGCCTGAGATCTTCACCGGAGCATTAGACGCCGTAGGCCAGTCGTTAACGGCCACCTGCACCGAACAAACTGTGGTCGAAGTGGCAGCAGACAAGCCTGCTCAAGTTCAGCTCGTTGACGTTTTACCCTCACCAGCTGTGTTGGCAGACTTTAAGACTTCAAGTTGTTTAGCTGGATCAACCTTGGTCGTTCCGGCATTTAACTATCCGGTAACACTGGCTTTTAACGAGCCAGGACTTGAAGGCATCCAGCTCACACCTGGAGCAGTCGCCGGGATCCTTAACGGCACCATAAAAACCTGGAACGACCCGCTGATCACTGCATCAAATGAGGGTTTGGGTCTTGAAGGTCTCCCACCGTTGAAACTCATTGGCTTGGAAGATGAGCAAGGGGCGATGCAAGCAATGACAGCTTGGCTCACTTCCGTTGCGCCGCAGGCCTGGAAGCTAGGAACTGTTGGCTCGGTCGCGAGCGCTATGCCATTCGCAACGGTCACAGAGCTGGTCGATGAAATTACTGCAACTGAAGGCGCCATAGCGGTGCTACCAGTTTCAACTGCAGTCAATAACGTGCTGGGGATGGCTTCGTTGCCAGCAGGCGCTGAACTCAATATCTGGGTTAGCCCAGATGACGTTCAACTCGCCAAAGTCGGTTCTGCAGCGATGACGGATCAAACGACAACCCTTGCCAAAGGCGAGTCATCCGACATGTTGGTATACGGACCAGGTCTTGGTGGTGTGCCGGTTGAGGGACAATTCGATATCGCCGCTTCAAAGATCGTGCTCGCCAAGGATCAAGAACTGATCGGTTGGCCGGTGATGGGTGTCTCGCACCTATTAGTCTGCAATGAAGAAGGAAAGCCATTGCCGTTGAGTTTTGCTCAATACGTCGTGCGGCTTGCAGGCCAAGGATCCTTCGAAGCCTTCGGGCTCACACCGCTTCCTGAACCCATCAGGATCAAGACGTTTAGCCCGCTGAAGATCGTGGTAACGCCACCAGCAAACTAGACAATAAGTAGTAAGTAATAAGTAAGGGGTCCTTCGCGAAAGCGAAGGACCCCTTACTTATTACTTGGGTTACTGCTTAGTGACCGTGGGTTCCCGGTACGTAACGCTTGAACGAAGCATGAATTTCTGTTTCGGCTTCAGCGCGGCCTTCCCAGCTAGCGCCTTCAACGCTCTTGCCAGGTTCTAGATCCTTGTACACCTCGAAGAAGTGCTGGATCTCAAGGCGGTCAAATTCAGCAACATGATGAATGTCGCGAAGATGCTCAAGACGCGGGTCTCCGGCAGGAACACAGAGGACCTTGTCGTCGCCGCCTGCTTCGTCAGTCATCCGAAACATGCCAATGGCACGGCAGCTGATCACAATGCCCGGGAAGGTCGGTTCTTGGGTCATCACGAGCGCATCCAGCGGGTCGCCATCTTGACCCAAGGTGTTGTCAATGAATCCATAATCATGTGGGTAGCGAGTCGAGGTGAACAGCATGCGATCTAGGCGCATACGGCCGGTCGCGTGGTCCACTTCATACTTATTACGGCTACCGCCGGGAATTTCAATAGTGACGTCGAATACCAAGGGGTTCATAGTCACCTAGTCTTCCCTATGAAAACAGTGATGATTGCCGTTGAGGAGGTGATGGGTGACACATCGGACGAAAACGACGTTTTTACTGGGGTTATTGCTCTTGTGGTCTGCATCACCTGTCGTTGAATCGATGGCGAATGCGGCAGATTTACCTGCTCCCGTGCTCGAATCGATCCCAGTTGTAGGCAGTACTGCGCCTATCCCAACCTTGAGCGGCTTGACGTCGGCACTTTCTGGAATCTTGAAACGTCCGGACTTTAAAACATCCGGGGTATGGGTTGGTGACCCGGCGACGGGTGCGACCTTGCTCGATGCCAACGCGACCACTGCCCTCATGCCAGCCTCTGCACTGAAGTTACTAACTGCAGCCACCGCTTTGCGGATTCTTACTCCAACCAAGCGCATCGCCACCCGCGTCGTTGCCGAGGGCACAACTGCAACGCTGATAGGTGGCGGCGATGCCATGCTGGAAAGCACTGGCGCGGGGCCGACCCTTGAGACGCTGGCTAAACGTGTGGCTAGCCAGATTCAAACTGGCCCAATCACCTTGAATTACGACGCGTCGCTTTTTAGCGGGCGCACGTTGGGCGCGGGGTGGTCAAAATCTTTTCCTTCAACTGGAGTCGCTGCACCAGTAATGGCATTGACGGTTAATCAAGGTCGAGCCAAGGTTGGTGGAAATGCTCGAGTAGCGAACCCGGCTGAACATGCCGCACAACTCTTTGCGAAGGAACTCCGCACCCTTGGGGTGAAGGTAACTGCCGTTACTCAAGCAGTAGCTTCAGCCAGCGCCACTGAAATTGCTCGCGTTGAGTCAGTGCCGGTGCAACAACTCGTTAATCACATGCTGACCAACTCGGACAACGACCTAGCTGAAGCTCTCGCGCACCTTTCGGGTGTTGCTCTTACTGGAAAGGGCACGTTTGCAAGTGGTGCGACTGCGATGTTGGCCACGGCAAAAGAACTTAATCTGCCAACTGCGGGCATGGCGCTCTTTGATGGCAGCGGGCTCTCGAATAAGGATCGCGTTTCAGCGCAGGCGCTCGGGGAGATCTTGATGCTCGCTTCGCAAGGTTCATTTAGAGGAATTGCACCGGCCTTAGCCATCGCCGGATTCACCGGAACCTTGGCGGATCGATTTACATCGCTGGCGCAGAAACCAGCAGCGGGATTTGTCCGAGCTAAAACTGGCACACTGAATGGTGTGGTCAATCTCGTGGGAATCGTTCCAGATGTAGATGGTCGAGTTCTCGTCTTTTCAGTGTTGACGAATGGAATCGCTTCGATTGAGCGCACGCGGAAGAGCGTCGATTCAATTGCAACGAAACTACGGGCCTGCGGGTGTGTCAGTTAATGACTCACCAGGAAACCCCCCGACATTGGGCTACGACGCAGACCCTGTCAGTGCGCACTGCGGTTCACGATGCTGTGGACGACCTTGTTCAGGGTGACGTGATGATCGTGGCGTGTTCGGGCGGCCCAGATTCGCTAGCGCTTGCTGCGGCTGCCGCATTCGTTGGGCAGCAACGCGGTATTACCGTGATCGGAGTCATCGTTGATCATCAATTACAAGCTGGCTCCGCCGAGGTTGCTGATGCCGCATCGTCCATTTGTATTTCACTAGGACTGGATCCGGTCGTTGTCGCACAAGTCGAGGTCACTGGCGACGGCGGCCCAGAAGCAGCGGCCAGGCGAGCCCGACACGATGTCCTTGATGCGATGGCCACCCGTTTTCAAGCCAAGGCAATCTTGTTGGGTCACACTCGTGAAGATCAGGCAGAGACGGTGTTGCTTCGGTTGGCTCGCGGATCGGGCACCCGCTCAATCTCGGCAATGCAACCAGTGGCCGGATTGTTGCGTCGCCCGCTACTGAGTTTGGACCGAGCCACAGTGCATGCCAGCGCCAACGATGTATGTGCTGAGCTGAGTGTTAAACCATGGCAAGACCCGCACAACGCTGACCCGAGATTCGCGCGAGTGCGAGTGCGAGAAGCCATGGCAACCCTTGAAGCCGCGTTAGGAGCTGGGTTTGTGGCGGGGCTTGCTCGAACTGCGGAGCTCGCTGGAGACGACGCATTGGCTCTTGAGCAGTGGAGTGACCAAAGTTTTGACTCATTGGTGGTCTTTGAAGATCAGAGTCTGTGGGCAGACGCGGAGCAATTGGCAGTGCTGCCCCGAGCCATCAGATCCCGCGTCATTCGGCGGATGTGTCGTGATCTTGGAGCCGAAAGTGATGCGATCACGTTGGCTCATATTCAGGCGGTCGACGCCTTGATCACCCAATGGCACGGACAGGGAGCAGTGAGTTTGCCGGCCCGTGTGAATGCTCGCCGCGACTATGGAAGGCTGATCCTTACCGCACCAGTTTCGCCCTCAACGCCAGGAGACCCCCTTGCTACCTGAAGACCTCGGTACCGATCTTGCGCATGTCCTCGTGACTGAAGCTCAGATCCAAACGCGGATTGCTGAGCTCGCGACACAGATCGAAAACGATTACGACGGTAGAGATTTGCTGCTCGTAGGGGTCCTAAAGGGAGCGGTCATGCTCATGGCCGATCTTGCTCGGTCGTTGACCAGAAGCGCAGAAATGGACTGGATGGCAGTTTCGTCCTACGGGTCCGGCACAAAATCCAGTGGCGTCGTCCGCATCTTGAAGGACTTGGACAGCGATATTGTCGGCCGAAATGTTCTTATCGTGGAAGACATTTTGGACTCGGGACTAACCCTGTCGTGGTTGATTAAAAACCTCGGATCACGAGGGGCTGCCTCGGTTGAAGTCTTCTCCTTGCTGCGCAAACCAGAGGCAATCAAGGTTGAAGTGAACCCAAAATATGTGGGCTTTGATATCCCTAATGAGTTCGTTGTGGGCTACGGCCTGGACTACAGCCAGCAGTACCGAAATTTACGCTGCGTGGGCACCTTGGCCCCCCACGTGTACGCCCCCTGATCGCTGAGCGCGAAAGCCGCACTCCACTGGCGTGCGCCAGGGTGTTGCCGTAGTAACGTCATGAGGTGGACTTTAAGCGAATTATTCGTGGCCCCATCTTTTGGGTTGCGCTAGCTGTTGCCTTTGTTTTGGTTGGTTCGAGCGTCTTTGCCGGCGTAGGAGCACCGACGCAGGTCGACACCAGTCAGGCAGTTTCGGACATCAATGGCGGCAAGGTCGATACCGCCACGATCACCGATCGCGATCAACTTCTTGAGTTGACGTTGAAGGACGGCTCAAAAGTCCGCACGTCCTACGTCACCGGTCAAGGAGTCAAGCTCCAAGAGCTCCTCCAAGCCAAGTCCGATGCAGGTCAACTTCCTGGTGGATACAACGTTGTTGTGCCAAGTGAAAACCTTCTTGTCACCTTACTCTTCTCACTCTTACCTATCGCCATCGTTGTTTTCTTGCTCTTCTTCTTCATGAGTCAAATGCAAGGCGGCGGCAACAAGGTCATGAGTTTTGGTAAGTCAAAAGCGAAACTCATCACGAAAGACATGCCACAAACAACGTTTGCGGACGTAGCTGGTGCAGATGAAGCAGTAGAAGAACTTGAGGAAATTAAAGACTTCCTTGCAGACCCAGCAAAATTCCATGCAGTCGGCGCGAAGATTCCTAAGGGTGTGCTGTTGTATGGCCCACCTGGAACAGGTAAGACTTTGCTTGCTCGCGCGGTAGCCGGCGAAGCAGGAGTTCCGTTCTTTGCGATCTCCGGGTCAGATTTTGTTGAAATGTTCGTCGGAGTCGGCGCAAGTCGTGTCCGCGACCTGTTCGAGCAGGCTAAAGCGAACTCGCCATCAATTATTTTCATTGACGAAATCGACGCAGTTGGTCGCCACCGTGGTGCAGGTATGGGTGGTGGACACGACGAGCGTGAACAAACACTGAATCAGATGCTGGTGGAGATGGACGGCTTTGATGTCACCGGCGGGGTCATCTTGATCGCCGCGACAAACCGCCCTGACATTCTCGATCCAGCGTTATTGCGTCCAGGTCGGTTCGATCGCCAAATCGCTGTCGATCGCCCAGATCTCCTTGGCCGTTTTGCAATCCTGCAAGTACACGCAAAAGGTAAGCCAATGGCGGATGAGGTTGACCTCAAGGCTGTTGCTCGTCGTACCCCTGGATTTACGGGTGCAGATCTAGCTAATGTGCTGAACGAAGCTGCGCTCTTGACTGCGCGACTCGGTTTAGAACGACTCGATGACGCAGCGCTCGACGAAGCAATCGATCGGGTCATCGCTGGTCCACAAAAGCGCACCCGAGTGATGGATGATCACGAAAAGAGCATCACGGCCTATCACGAAGCCGGCCATGCACTTGTTGCGGCGGCTCTGCCGGGCAATGATCCAGTGCACAAGATCACGATTCTGCCGCGAGGTCGAGCACTTGGTTACACGATGGTGTTGCCAGAGCAAGACAGGTACTCAACTACGCGAAGCGAGATGCAAAACCAGTTGGCATACATGCTCGGCGGTCGTGCAGCCGAAGAACTTATTTTCCACGATCCAACAACGGGAGCTTCAAACGATATTGAGCGCGCAACCGAGTTGGCTCGGGCGATGGTGACTCAATACGGTATGACCGAACGACTCGGTGCGATTCGCTATGGCCAACCACCCGGTGAAGTTTTCCTTGGCCGAGATTTGGGTCATGGACGCGAATATTCTGAAGAAGTCGCGGGAGCAATTGATGAAGAAGTGCGTACTTTCATTGAAAGTGCCCATCAAGAGGCCTACGACATCTTGATTGCTAATCGAGATGTGCTTGATGCACTTGTTCACGAATTACTTGAAAAAGAAACCCTCGATCGCGCTGAGATCGATGCAGTCTTTGAGGCCCTTCAACTGCGGGAAGTTCGGCCAGCTTGGACTGGGTCGGCTCGTCGTCAACCAGATTCACGAGGACCGATCGATCATCCTCGCCCGTCGGCCAACGGTCAGGGCGAGTTAGTTTCAGAGTCAGAGACACCATCGTCATCAGATGAACCCACGACCCAAGATGAGGCGCAATGAGCATCGATCCAGTGAGTATGGATCCAAACGCAGCGATCGGTGAATTCGATGCAGCTGGTGTTGAAGCGGCAATCCGTGCACTGCTCATTGCTGTGGGAGAAAATCCTGAGCGAGATGGCTTAAAAGACACTCCAGCTCGAGTTGCGCGGTCGTACCAAGAAATCTTCGCTGGGTTACACATGAGCGCTGAAGATGTTTTGACGACAACTTTTGATCTTGGTCATGAAGAGATGATCATCGTGCGAGATATCGAGATGTACAGCACTTGTGAACATCACCTCGTGCCATTCCATGGACGCGCACACATCGGCTACATCCCTGGCCCACACGGACGCATCACCGGTTTGTCAAAGCTGGCGCGACTCGTTGACCTTTACGCCAGACGTCCGCAGGTGCAAGAGCGGCTGACCTCGCAAATTGCTGATTCACTCGTGCGCATTCTTGAGCCA
>JBIIAA010000045.1:0-14483 GCA_044240165.1 Candidatus Nanopelagicales bacterium | reverse complement strand
CTTGTGCATGTCGATGCGAGGAATTCGCAAGCCAGGATCAACAACGTTGACAAGCGCAGTCCGGGGATCGTTACTTGACCCAGCAACTCGCGCCGAAGCTATGGCGCTCATTCAAGGCCGATGAACCTTCGACACCCAACGGGACTGCCTACCGCTCTCCTTGGTGTCGATCGATCGCTTGTCATTGGTGTTCTGAACGTCACCCCGGATTCATTTTCAGATGGCGGAAAGTTTTCCGATGCTCAAGATGCGATTGATTTTGCAGTCGCTTTGCACAAGCAGGGGGCGGATTTCATTGACGTTGGTGGTGAGTCCACCCGACCAGGCGCCGTTCGGGTTAGCGCCGGCGAAGAGCAACGTCGAGTATTAGAAGTAATCGCCGGTTTAACGGCAGCGGGTGTGCCGTCCAGCATCGACACGATGCATGCATCAAGTGCAGCAGCCGCTGTTGATGCCGGTGCGTTTCTTGTCAACGATGTCAGCGGTGGACTTGCGGATCCGCAAATGCTGGAAGTAATCGCCACACTTGAGGTGCCCTATGTCGTGATGCATTGGCGCGGGCACAGTACCGACATGAACTCGATGGCGTCGTACGACGATGTTGTAGCTGAAGTGCTCGTAGAACTTGGTTTGCGGGTGGACGCGGCGCTAGCAGCGGGCATTTCACGTGATGCAATTGTCATTGATCCGGGGCTTGGCTTTGCCAAAGAAGCAGATCACAATTGGGCGATCTTGAAGCAGCTGCGATCCTTCACCGAAACCGGATATCCGGTGTTAATCGGTGCATCACGTAAGCGTTTCATCGGGAGCTTGCTGGAATCTAGTGATGGCAGTGTTCGCCCAGTCGATAAACGTGATGTAGCAACGGATGCCATTTCAGCGCTTGCCGCCGCGGCTGGTGTTTGGGCCGTGCGGGTGCACGACGTTGCGGGAAGTGTTGATGCAGTTCGAGTAGGCGGCGCTTGGCGAAGGGGAAAATCATGAGCAGGGATCAGATAATCATCTCTGGAATCAAGGCCACGGGATTCCATGGAGTGTTCGATCATGAACGGGAGAATGGCCAAGAGTTCTCTGTTGATCTTGTTGTTCGGCTTGCACCAAGTAACGCTTCGACGAGCGATGATCTCGTTGACACTGTCGATTACGGTGCGATCTCTCAGTTTGTCTATGACCGAATTGTTGGGGAAGCCTTTAATCTCATTGAAACTTTGGCTGAGCGAATCGCTGAAGATATCTTGTCGATGGCTGGTGTTGATGGCATCGAAGTGACCGTACACAAGCCACAAGCGCCTATTCCGGTTCCCTTCGACAACGTCTCGTTGCGGATAGTTCGGCCATGACTTCGGCGGTCATTGCCTTAGGAGCCAATCTAGGTGAGGCGACGTCGGCCTTACAGGGAGCCGTGGATGCGCTCGTTGAGACCGCAGGAGTCACTGTTGTCTCGGCCTCGCCTGTGTTTGAAACTGACCCTGTTGGTGGGCCAGATCAACCGGTCTACGTCAATGCCGTGGTGCTCATCGATACCGAACTCGAGCCGCTGGCCTTATTACGCCGCCTAAACGAAATTGAAGATCAATGGCAACGTACGCGCGAAGTGCACTGGGGCCCAAGAACCCTCGACCTAGACATCATTGACATCGCCGGCTTTACTTCAAATACCGAGCAACTCACAGTGCCGCACCCGCGCGCGCATCAACGTGGTTTTGTTCTCGTGCCTTGGTTGGCAGCAGATGCGAATGCCTCTTTAAGCGGCACCGCAGTGATTGATCTCGTGCGAAACGTCGATGTGGCGGGTGTTCGAACATTAGACCCGGACCTACGGTTGGTGATCCCAGAATGAAGCCAACACGCATTCGCTTCCTTCTCGTACTGGCAGCGCTTTCGGGCGTGCTTGGCTGGGCGGTCGCTGCGCTGATGGATGGACAGTCAGGTCGAGCTCTGCCTGTGCCCGTTCTGGCAGCAGCCACCTTGTGGTTGCTGGCCATAGCGGTCTTTTTCTGGGCACTCATGGCGCGCCCCCGGTTGCAACGCAAGCCAGGTTCACGCCCGATGGCGCCCATCGTGGCCGCTCGAACTGCAGCACTGGCGATGGCCGCTTCTCGTACGGGGGCGATCGTTGCTGGGTTCTACGCAGGCGTAGCCGCAGGAACCCTGCCTGATCGATTAACCCAAGCAGGAAGTCACAGCCTCTGGGCGGCTGGTGCAGCAGCGATTGGTGCGCTAGCCCTTGTTGGCGCGGCCCTGTGGCTGGAGTATCTGTGTCGTTTGCCGTCGGACGGTGCACCTGGCGGTCCGGGCCTAGGTAAGGTCAGTACATGAGCACTGACCCAATTTTGGAAGATCTCCCATTTGAAGAACTGCGCCAGCAGGCTTTTCACCTTGCTGAGAGGCACCTTGATCTGGGATTTTTCACCGACCTCTTCAGTCATATGCCAAGCATGTCTGCCATTGAAGGTGAAGGTGGCGATCTCGGTGCAGTCGGCGGCACCTTTATCGAGACTGTGCGCGCCGTGCGTGAAATGTTTGGCGATACCCAGTTTGACCCAACTACCGAGACACTACTTCGTGCTCGGTTTGCAACCTACATTCGCGAACGTTCCTAAACAGTGATGGTCGGTTGCTAGCTTGACTAGCTACCGGTCAGCGTCGCCGACCATGAATGTGCACGACTGCAGCATTGGCGCGAGCGCAGCAAGTGGCACCCCAATCAGAATGCTTTCGAAACTTTGAATAGTGGCGAACGAAGGGGTCCGTAACTTCAAACGCCATGGTGTTTTTTCGCCGACACTGTCCAGTAACACACCCATTGACCCCAACGGACCCTCGATGGCGCTGTAGGTGGTGAGTTCAGGTGCGCGCACCACCTTAGGTAATTGCACAGATGATGGTCCGACCCCTGCGGTCTTGAGCCAATCGATGGCTGCTCCCATGATGTTCAGGCTTGCAAGGAGCTCCTCCGCAATCAAAACGAATCTTGTGGGTATGTCGCTTAAGTTTCGGGTGGCAGGTACAAGTGTTTGGACGTCTTCGTATGCGAGATATGGAGCGGTCACGCGCAAATCGTTATTAACTCCGGCAGCCCAAGCCAAAGTTCCGGACAAGCCATAGGCATGAATAGAGTCGGCTGTAACTACGCCTACACCTGAGAGCGATGCAAATTCTTGATGTACTTGATCAGGTAAGTCAGAAAGTTCGCGGTGTAATTCTTGAGTAATTGAATGCAGCGAATCAAGCCATGTCGGATCGCACGGGGTAGCGATGCCGCCAATGCGGTTAAACATGGGATGAATCCTTGAGCCAGTGAGTTGCTCGAGAAGTTCAAGGAATACTTCACGTTTTGCAAGGAGATGCACGAACCCAGGAGAAGAAGCCCCGAGCATGATGAGGCTTGCTGTTACGCGATTCATCTCGGCGAGCAACATGCGTGACCAAGTTGCTCTCTCAGGAGTCAGGATTCCCATCGCATCTTCAAGAACAAGTGCGATGGACAACTCTGAACTGAAGGCACTTACCCAGTCATGCCGATTCGCGAGCATCATGAGTTGGCGGTAGTCGCGCGCTTCGAAGAGTTTTTCAGCACTGCGATGCAAAAACCCAATTCGAGGGTCTGCTGCGATGATGATGCCGTCATCAACTGTCAGGGCCAATTGCATCGCGCCATGACCAGTGGGATGCAGTTCACCCAAATTCAAATAAAGATCAGCAGGGATGTGGCGCGCTGCACCGATGGCAACCAGGACTTCGCTCACGTAGGCATCTTGTCAGGTTGGGGAAACTCAATTCCATAGGCCGCAACCAGCCACCAGAAATCTGGGGTTGGTCCAGGTTGGAAGGTCTGAGTTTGTGGGTTTCCTGCTGATGCGTGGGCAACCGCATCCATCGCAACGTGTGCCGTGAGATTTACCGATCGATTGGTCACGGGGGTGACCGTCTTTGAGTCGCGATAGCCCGTGAGAGTGCCGCCATCCCAAAGTCCGCGCTCACGTTCGGCTTTGACATGGCCGTAGTCGATAGCGATAGCAAAGCCAGCGGTGATGCGACTGGTTGCCAAGGCCCAAAAATCATCTCGACGTCTACCAACTTCAATTCGCATGAGCGGTCGTTGCGCCGGCCACCAGTTGGTGAGCCACGTCAGTTGTTGCTGATGTTCTGCGAGACCAAGCACCGGGCCCACGATGAGTTCCTCTGTTTGGTCATCAACAACGCCTAGATGAATGAGGCCTGCCGCATCGACCTCAACCACGTCGCAGGGCAAGTCGTCCAGGAATTCATGGGCAATCAGGAAGAGGTTTCCGGCCTCAATTGTCGCGATGGTCTCGCGCGCATCGCCTTGGATCCATTGAATGGCTTCGTGCAAGTGGGTCGGGCGCGCACGGATATCCAAGGCTAGGAACAGCACTCGTGGCCGCAGGCTGGCATTCAGCAGTGTGTAGAGCTGCACCCCCAAGTCTCCATCCCCTGCTCCGATATCGATGACGGTTACCGAATCAAGGTGTTCTAGGGCGCCTAGGAGGTAGGGAAGGAGGTATGGCGCTAGTGCGTCCTTGGAAACCGACGTCGCAAAGTGCTCGTAGGGATGCTGGTGTCGATAGAAGCCGTCAGCGCCAAAGGCAGCCTCTTCCCAGCCGTCAATCCAAGGTTTTAGAGCCGCCACAGCACAAGACGCTAGCGAGCCCCTACGCTCTTAACTGTGACGGCTCCTCCCCGCCTTCGTGTCGGCGTCATTGGCACCGGTCGAGCAGGATCAGTTATTGGTGCTGCTTTGCATCGAGCCGGCCACACGGTTGTTGCAGTTTCAGCTGTTTCTGACCTTTCCCAACTTCGTGCACAAGCCTTACTTCCAGGTGTCCCCATCTTGGATATTGACGGAGTCGTTGCTGCAGCTGATCTCGTGGTGGTCGCGGTCCCTGATGACGTATTGCCCGGCCTTTTGCGCGGGATTGCCGCCGCTCACGTTGTGAAACCAGGTCAATTCTGGGTGCATCTCAGTGGACGTTACGGAACTGAAGTCATGGACCCAGTCACAAAAGTTGGCGCGCTACCGCTTGCGATACATCCCGTGATGACATTTACCGGAACGAGTATGGATCTCACCAGACTTGTTGAATGTCCATTTGGCGTGACGGCTCCGGAAGAGTTGCGTTCAGCAGCTGAAGCGCTTGTTATTGAAATTGGTGGCGATCCGATTTGGGTTCCAGAAGAAAAACGAGCGCTGTATCACGCCGCATTAGCTTTTGGATCAAATTACTTAATCACCCTTGTTGCGCAAAGCGCTGAGTTATTGCGACTGGCCGGAGTCGATAACCCGCAGCGAGTGCTGGCACCACTGTTAAGTGCAAGCTTGGATAACGCGTTAAGGCTAGGTGATCAAGCACTTACCGGACCGGTTGCTCGGGGCGATGCAGCCACAGTTGCTGCACATCTCGAAGTGATCGCTGAACAGTCGAGTACGGCAGCCGACGCATATCGGGCAATGGCTCGGGTCACTGCGGATCGCAGTGTTGCTGCTGGTTTGCTCTCGACATCGCTAGCTGAAGCACTGTTAGATGTCTTGAGCACCGATGGGGGAGTCAAGTGAGCGCACTACTAGCTTCAACGCACGCTGAATTGATTGATGCTCGCGGCGATAACCGTTCCCTTGCAGTCGTGATGACGATGGGGGCGCTTCATGCAGGTCACGCATCATTGATTCGAAGAGCGCGCGAAGTTGTGGGTCGAACCGGGTATGTCGTTGTGACTGATTTCGTGAATCCCACTCAGTTTGGTGGTGGTGAAGATTTTGACCGCTATCCGCGCACGCTAGAACACGATCTTGAAGTCAGTGGAGTTGCTGGCGCTGACGTGGTGTTTGCACCCTCTGTTGAAGAAATGTACGGGTCATCAAATCTTGCTGATCTTGGCAATCAAGTGATGATTGAACCAGGTGCTCTCGGCGAAATCCTTGAAGGAGCAGCGCGACCCGGACATTTCAAAGGAATGCTCACCATCGTTGGAAAGCTTTTGCATCTGACTGCGCCGAAGTATGCGCTTTATGGAGAAAAGGATTATCAGCAACTGGCTTTAATTACGGCGATGGCTACGCAATTGCGGTTCCCGGTTGAAATTATTGGTGTGCCTACCGTGCGCGAAGAAGACGGATTAGCGATGAGTAGTCGCAATCGCTTTCTTTCAAAAACGGAGCGGGCTGTTGCGGCTGTGATCCCTCGCGCGATTCAGGCCGCAGCAGAAGTTGCTAAGTATGACGGCGCGATAGCAGGCGTTCGAGCAGGCAGCGCGATTTTGGCGGACCATGCCGAGATTGAAGTTGACTATCTCGTGATCACCAACCCACAACTTGGACCAGCGCATCAAGGCGAAGGTCGGGTGCTCGTTGCGGCGCAGATAGGTAGCACGCGACTCATCGACAATATTTCATGCGAAGTTGGGGCATAACAATGATCCAACTTCCAGTTCAACTTGCTGCAGCCCAGCCAGGATGGACGGTTCGTGCTGATGTGATTGTTGTCGGATCCGGGATCGCCGGTTTAGCTACTGCGTTACACCTTCGCCGTTCTGGATTAACTGTGTTGGTGGTAACCAAAGCGCAAGTCAACGAAGGGTCCACTCGGTGGGCACAAGGAGGAATCGCAGCAGCATTAGCTGAAGACGATTCACCTGCAGAGCATCTCGAAGACACTCTGGAAGCCGGAGTAGGTCTGTGTGACGAGGAAGCCGTGCGAGTTCTAGTCACCGAGGGTCCCGCTGCAGTGCGAGGATTAATTTCCTTGGGTGCTCGTTTTGATACTGAGCCAGATGGTGAAATCGCATTGACGCGAGAAGGCGGACACCATCGCGATCGGATCGCACATGCGGGTGGCGATGCAACGGGTGCCGAGATTTCTCGAGCAATGGTTGAAGCTATCGCGCAAGATCCAGGGATCGAATTAGTTGAAAATGCGTTGGCATTGGATTTGATTACTGATGCAACGGGCGCTGCGCAAGGAATCACGTTGCATGTCATGGGCACTGGGCAACGTGATGGAGTAGGTGCAGCTTTGGCCCCAGCGATTGTGTTAGCTACCGGCGGCTTTGGCCAGGTCTTTCGACAAACCACGAATCCGTATGTGTCAACTGGCGACGGAGTAGCTCTAGCCATGCGAGCCGCCGCAGATGTCGCCGATCTTGAATTCGTGCAGTTCCACCCAACGGTGATGTGGCTGGGCCCGTTTGCTCAAGGTCAGCAACCGTTGGTGTCTGAAGCTGTTCGTGGAGAGGGCGCTTATCTCATCGATAGCGATGGGGTCAGATTCATGATTGATGAGCATCCGATGGCTGATTTGGCTCCTCGTGATGTTGTTGCGAAGGCGATCATGCGGCGCATGAGACAAACACAGACTGATCACGTATGGCTTGATGCTCGTAAACTTGGCGCTGATACTTGGGTTCGCCGCTTTCCTACGATCCTTGAGTCCTGCAGGTCACGTGGCATCGATCCAGTAACTGACCTGATTCCGGTATCGCCAGCCCAGCATTATGTTTCAGGCGGAGTACTGACCGATCTGTTTGGGCGCACATCTATTCCAGGGTTGTATGCATGCGGCGAAGTAGCTTGTACCGGTGTTCACGGTGCTAATCGCCTGGCTTCGAACTCACTTCTTGAAGGTCTGGTTTTTGCTGGACGCATTGGCTCGCGAATTTCGGCGAACCTAGGCGTTGTGCGCGAACCGATTTTGCCGTCGCGTGAAGGTCAACGATTACTGCCGCATCAGATTCGCCGCAGGGTGCAAAAGACAATGGATCGCCATGTCGGAGTCCTCCGTAGTTCGGATTCCCTCGCGCTTGCTGCTACTGAACTTAATTCGCTGGCGACCACAGAGCTGGGACATCCCATCGCGGAAGACTGGGAAACCACAAACATCACAACAATTGCTGCGGCATTGACGAGGCATGCGGCGCTGCGAGAAGAAACCCGCGGATCACATTGGCGTGAGGATTTTCCTGATCGAGAAGATGCTCAATGGCAGGTTCGACTTGTGAGCAACCTCAATAGTGATGGAACAATACGAACAAGAACAGTGCCTCGTTCTGGAGTCACGTATCCAGACGAAGGACGACTATGACAGGGCAGAATTCAAAGGTATTTGGCCCGACAGTTTCACGCATGCTTATTGATTCGCGCCTTGATCCAGCGCATTTAGAAGAGTTAATCAATCGGGCCATCGACGAAGATCTTGATGGTGGACAAGATGTGACGACAGTGGCCACCGTGCCGTTTGAGCAAACTGCTGTTCTTGATCTTTGCGCTCGCCGGGGTGGAGTTATTGCAGGCGTTCCGGTTGCGGCAGCAGTGTTCATGGCAGTGTGCGGTGATGAAGATGTCGAAATTGAATTCGGTGCAAACGATGGCGATCGAGTCGAAGCTGGCCACGTCGTCATTTCCGTGCGCGCGTCAACGCATGCGCTGCTGCGCGCTGAGCGTCCAGCGTTGAACTTCCTAGGTCACCTGAGTGGGATCGCAACTGCCACACGTACGTGGGTTGATGAAATTTCCGGCACAGGTGCAGCAATCCGCGACACCCGTAAAACGACGCCGGGTCTGCGTGCCCTGGAAAAGTATGCGGTGAGGTGCGGTGGTGGAGTGAACCATCGCATGTCTCTTTCTGATGCCGCGCTGGTAAAAGACAACCACGTACTTGCTGCCGGCGGGGTAACCCAAGCCTTCAACCTAGTTCGAGAGACCTTCCCTGGAGTGCCAGTTGAGGTGGAAGTCGATTCCATGGGTCAACTCGATGACGTGCTACTAGCAGGGGCAGATCTGGTGTTGCTCGATAACTTCACCACCGAGCAAATGCGTGAAGCCGTGACCAGAACACAGGGTCGCGCCCGCCTAGAAGCCTCAGGGGGACTCAGCTTTGACGTGGCTCGTGAAGTGGCCGAGACTGGCGTCGACTACCTTGCTGTCGGTGCGCTGACTCACTCAGCGCCCGTACTCGACATCGGCGCAGACCTAAGGACGGAGAACTAAATGCTCCTGACTATTGACGTTGGTAACACCAACACTGTTCTTGGCATGTTTGATGGCGAGGAGCTGGCAGCTTCCTGGCGAATCAAAACCGACTCCCGGTCAACGGCCGACGAGATTGCACTGACTTTCCGCGGACTGCTTGAAGATCATGCCCCGATCACCGGAATCGCACTGTGCAGCACTGTTCCAGCTGTGCTTCGTGAGATGCGAATCATGCTCGCCAAATACTTTGCCAACATTGAAACGGTGATTGTCGAGCCGGGAACAAAAACTGGAGTTCCAGTTTTGACTGACAATCCAAAAGAAGTAGGAACCGATCGAATCGTGAACACGGTTGCTGCCTTTGCGCTGTATGGCGGTCCGAGCATTGTTGTGGATTTTGGAACGTCAACGAATCTTGATGTGGTGTCAGCCAAAGGCGAGTTCATCGGTGGGGCGTTAGCCCCAGGTATTGAAATCTCACTTGATGCATTGGCATCACGTGCCGCGGCGCTTCGCAAGGTGGAGTTGATTCGTCCACGTGCAGCAATTGGCAAGAACACTGTTGAGGCCTTGCAGTCCGGAGCGCTGTATGGGTTTGCTGGTCAAGTTGACGGCATGGTCGAACGCATTAGCGAGGAACTTGATCACGTCACTGCGGTCATTGCTACCGGCGGTTTAGCCTCGATCGTGATTGATGAATCTCGAACAATCACTCATCACGAACCTGATCTGACCTTGATCGGTTTGCGTTTAGTGTTTGAGCGCAATACTTCCAACTAGTTCGCTGAATTGGATTAGTTAGCGCGAGGCAACCATCAGCGCGAAGCCAAGACGAGTCCAACAACCACGGCAAGTCCATGGTTTCGACCGCGAGTTCTTGGCAAGACCAGTGTGCGCATTCCAAGGGCAGTGCCACCGACATCATCGTGACCGCTATCGCCAACCATGAGCGTTTCGGCGGCCGTACTACCGATCGAATCCAGACTTGCTTGGAAAATCGCAAGATCAGGTTTCACCGAACCTACTTCGTAGGAAAGCACGAGACCGTCGGCAAATTGCGCCAATCCTTCGCGTTCCAACACGTGATGGATCGAGACGCCAACGTTGGACAGGATGCCGATCTTGATGCCGGCCTCTTTGAGGGACAAGAGCGTTGGCCCCGCATCTTCATAAGCCACCCAGGTATCCAGCAAAGACTCATACAAAGCATCCGCGAGCGTTGGATCAACCGCTGGCCCTTGAGCCAGGAGTTCATGGAAGACCCGAGCGTGTGCGCTGGCGCCAAGATCTCGAGAACTCTCTGGATCAAGCACGCGAGCGTTTTCCCAGATGCGGTCCAAAAAGCTCAAGAGTGCCGCCCGAGCCGGCTCGTTGAGATCATGCGGTGCACGGGCCAAAGCCAGATTCAGCCAGGTAGCACTGTCGCCTTGGTCCACGAGGGTGGAGTGGAAATCAAAGAGCACGCTAGTGATTGGGGTGACCTGATTGAAGGGGGCAAGGGCCGCAGCTTTGACGAGCATGTGGGCAGCGTAAGGCCAGCCGCTAACCTTGACCATCGTGAGCACCGAACCTGATGAAGAGCTAGAGCTGCCCGAGCAGATGCAGATCCGCCGAGACAAGCGGAACAAACTCGCAGCGCAAGGCCGGGACCCCTATCCGGTGGCCCTGCCTATCACCGCGACCATCGCTTCGGTGCGGCTCCAGTTCCCCGATCTTGAGATCGATGTTCAGACTGGCATCAAGGTCGGCCTTGCCGGCCGAGTCATCTTTGTGCGCAACACCGGAAAACTATGTTTTGCGACCCTTCGCGCAGGGGATGGCACTGAAATTCAAGGGATGCTTTCCCTTGCCAAGGTGGGCGAGGAAGCGCTGGATCAGTGGAAGTCACTTGTTGACCTCGGCGATCATGTGTTCATCGAGGGTGAAGTCATTACTTCCAAGCGTGGCGAGTTGTCGGTTCTTGCTGACACCTGGGCAATGGCGTCAAAGTCGCTTCGCCCGCTGCCGGTTGCGCACAAGCCGATGAATGATGACAGCCGCATTCGTCAGCGCTACCTCGATTTGATCATGCGTCCAGAAGCTCGTCAGATGGCGCAGACCCGGATTAAAGCGGTAGGACAAATTCGACGAAGCCTTGAGACTCGCGGTTATCAAGAAATTGAAACACCTATGTTGCAGACGATGCATGGTGGAGCAACGGCGCGTCCGTTTATCACCACATCGAATGCCTTCGACCTTCAGTTGTTCCTGCGCATCGCCCCGGAGCTCTTCTTGAAGCGCGCTGTTGTTGGCGGAATGGAACGAGTCTTTGAGATCAACCGCAACTTCCGCAATGAAGGCTCCGACTCAACCCACTCACCTGAGTTTGCGATGTTAGAGTTTTATCAGGCCTATGCCGACTATCGAGGGATGGCAAAACTCACTCGTGAACTCATCCAAGAAGCGGCTGAAGCTGTTTTCGGTTCACAGGTTGTGACACACATGGACGGCACTGAACATGATCTTTCTGGCGAGTGGCGTGAAGTCTCGTTGTATGGCTCCCTTTCAGAAGCAGTTGGTGAAGAAATCACGCCACAAACTCCGCGCACTCGCTTGGTTGAACTTGCCAAGACCGTTGGCGTAGACGTTGGTCCGACTTGGGTTGAAGGAAAAATAGTCGAAGAACTTTTCGAGCATCACGTGATCTCAACCTTCGACGGCCAACCAACCTTCGTGATGGATTTCCCAGTCGACACCTCCCCGCTTACCCGTGATCACCGCAGTGAAGCCGGCAAGGTTGAGAAGTGGGATCTCTATATCAATGGGTACGAACAAGCCACCGGCTACTCCGAACTGGTTGATCCAGTGGTTCAACGTGATCGATTGATGGAGCAGGCTGCATTGGGCGCACGGGGTGATGTTGAGGCGATGAAACTCGATGAGGACTTCTTGCGCGCCTTAGAACATGGCATGCCGCCTTCAGGTGGAGTTGGAATCGGTGTCGATCGGCTCCTAATGACGCTCACTGGGCTTGGCATCCGTGAGACCATTTTGTTCCCATTGGTAAAGCCCGAGCGGGCCTAACCTTAATTTCAGGAGTCGGTGTGATCGTTCGTCCAGCGCATCCTCGTGATGTACCTGCGATTCGCGGGATGGTTGATCACTATGCCGAGCGGGGAATTTTGCTCACCAAGGCGACAGTCACTCTCTACGAAGACATTCAAGAATTCTTCGTGGCAGTAGATAACGAAGAGATCATTGGCTGTGGGGCTTTGCACGTGATGTGGGAAGACCTCGCCGAGGTGCGCACCGTGGCAGTGCGCGAAAGCACTACACGTGTTGGTGTGGGGTCAGCAATTCTTGAAGCCTTGCTTAATCGTGCCCGCGAGTTAGACATCACGCGGGTGTTCTGCCTCACCTTTGAAACCCAGTTCTTCGGCAAACATGGTTTTAAGGAAATTGAAGGTTCACCTGTGGATCCTTCGGTGTATCCGCACATGCTTGAGTCCTATGACGAAGGTGTTGCCGAGATGCTTGGATTGGAACGGGTGAAACCCAACACGCTTGGCAACCACCGAATGCTTCTTGAACTGTGAAGTGTGTTCGGATTGCTGCGCTCGGGTTGAGCTTGGGTGCATTAAGTGTGGGCGGGTTGGGTCTGGGAGTCTTCTCTGCAGGAGCGGCCCCCGCTAATGATGGTCCGCTTGTGGGTGTCGTTATTGCGGTAGATCCAGGTCATCAACTTGGAAACAGTAATCCAAAGTTTGCGGCGCAAATGAAGCAAACCAAATTCAACGGCACGATCGTGAAATCTTGCAACACCACTGGAACGGCTACCAATAAGGGCTTACCGGAAGCAACGATGAATTGGCGAGTCGCGAATGATCTAAAAAAGTTACTCGAAAGCCAAGGGGCAACCGTTCATCTCACGAGAACTACGAATTCCTCGAATTCCTGGGGCCCATGCGTGTGGGATCGCGGAGCGTTTGGGGCAAAGGTTAAGGCAGACCTGATGGTGAGCATTCACGGCGACGGCGCAAAAGCGCAAGGCCGAGGTTTTCATGTCATTGCGCCCGCCAAGATAAAAGGTTGGACGGCAGACATCAGTGCTCAAAGCCGCAAGTTAGCAAACTCGATGATCAGCGCAATGGAAACTGCAGGTGTAACACCGTCGACGTACCTCTCCAGTCCGCTCTCCGTGCGAAGCGATCAATCAACATTGAATTTCAGTGATGTGCCAGCGATCATTATTGAGCTAGGAAATATGCGCAATAAGGCAGATGCCGCTCGGATGTCATCTTCGGCAGGGCAAAATTTCTACGCACAAGCATTGGCTGCCGGTATCGCGAAGTATTTACGTAATTAACGTTACTTATCTCAGCCGGTATTGCGCAGCCCGGTGGCGATGCCATTGATCGTGACCGACAACGCGCGCGAAAGATCAGCATCAGGTGCGATGTCAGCATCTCTGTCGGCTCGCACTCGCTCGAGAAGTGTGACTTGCAATGAATGCAACGGCAGTAAGTAGGTATCGCGCACGGCTAGCGTGCGTTGCAGGGTCGGATTGTCACTAAGGAGTTGATCCCCACCAGTTATTGCAAGTACTTCAGTGACAGTGCGAGCGAACTCTTCCTGAATCAACGTAAATGGACTTCGTAGTTCAGGCGCTACTAATGCGTCAACGTAGGTCTGCGCAACGGTGAGGTCAGTCTTAGCCAATGTCATTTCGACGTTTGCGATGAAATTTCGAAAGAATTCCCACCCTTGATACATCGAAGTGAGAGCATCGCCGTGGCCAGCGTTTCGGGCAGCAGCTAACCCTGAACCCACACCAAACCAACCTGGAACAACCTGCCGAGATTGAGTCCAGCCAAAGACCCAGGGAATTGCGCGAAGGCCGCTGATGCCTGCAGAGGTATCTGGGCGGCGTGATGGTCGCGAGCCAAGATGCATTCCACCGAATTCATCAACAGGTGTTGAGGCAGCAAAATATTGCGGCAAGACGGGGTTTTCAATGAGGGTGCGATATTGGTTCTGAGCGCTTTTGGAGGTCAAAACCATAATTTCATCCCACTGGGTGCGTTGCGTAGCAGGAACGCGAGGTGCACGGTGAAGCAAGGTTGCATCCATAACAGCAGCAGCCATTTGTTCAAGATTGTCGCGAGCCAACGTTGGTAGCAAGTATTTATCCGAAATCACTTCACCTTGTTCTGTGACTTTGATTTCTCCATCGAGCACGCCCCAAGGTTGTGCCAAGATCGCTTGATAGGTCGGCCCGCCTCCGCGACCAACTGTTCCGCCTCGTCCGTGAAAGAGGCGAAGTCTGACTCCATGTTTTGCAGTAACGTCTCGGAGTCGACGCTGAGCCAAGTGAATTTCCCATTGCGATGTGGTGATTCCCGCGTCCTTATTTGAATCTGAATATCCAAGCATCACTTCCTGAATATCACCGCGTGAGGCAACGAGCTGTCGGTAAACCGAATCACTTAACAACGAATCGATGATCTTGTCTGCGGCG
>JBIIAA010000090.1:0-7416 GCA_044240165.1 Candidatus Nanopelagicales bacterium | reverse complement strand
AGATCGCGCTCTAGCTTTTTGTCCATCTTCTTGGCTTCAGCCATCGTCTCTTCGGCGAACAGACCAGCCTCAATGCGCTTGGCCAGTTCAACTTCCATTTCGGCGTTGAGCAGTGGCACTTTGCCGATTTGCTTCAGGTAATCCTTAACTGGGTCAGCAGTGGCTCCAGCGACCATAACGGTCTGCACAGGCTCATCAGTGTCATCGACATCGGAGATGACGAAGCCGGATTCTTCGCCATCGGCTGGCTTATCTGCTTCTTTCTCAGTTTCGCCTTCTTCAACTACTTCAGCGATGTCTTCAGCGATTTCTGCCTCAAGTTCGACTTCCAGTTCCGCAACAACTTCGAGGTCTTCTGGATCTACGTCTTCGGCGTTCACATCGACGAGGCCGGCTTCAGTGATGACGACCTCAGTCAGGATCTCTTCATCAATATCGCCTGCTTTGGCACCCTTCTTAGCGGGCGCAGCCTTCTTCGCGGGAGCAGCAGCCTTCTTGGCAGGTGCGGCAGCCTTCGCGGCAACTGCAGCCTTCTTTGCGGGTGCAGCAGCCTTCTTGGCCGGTGCGGCAGCCTTCGCGGCAACTGCAGCCTTCTTCACTGGAGCAGCAGCCTTCTTCGCGGGAGCGGCAGCCTTCGCGGCAACTGCAGCCTTCTTCACGGGAGCAGCAGCCTTCTTCGCGGGAGCGGCAGCCTTCTTGGCAGCAGGCTCAACCTTTGTAACTGTGGTCTTTTTTGTTGCGGTCGCCATGTGAGTCTTCAGCGCCTTTCTTCAACGAGGGCCACGACAAGAGCCCGTGTCAAGCCTTGGAGGACTTGGACGGGCCGTGGAGTGGCTAATTGTGTCATACATCTAGCGGCTTGGCGTCAGCACGGCCCGGCCTTGCCCAACCTGCACCTGTGTTGTGGATTCCTGGGTGATCTCACCGTCCACGACGAACGGACCCTGAGAGCCAATACTGTAGGTGGCCCGCCAGGTTGTGGTCAGCAAAACTTGATATCTGCCTGACCGGTGGTAGATGTGACTTACGGCCATCTGGGGGTAACTGCTGCCCGAGATGCCGGTTTCTAGGGTGGATCCATCCCCAAAGTCCCAACGCCAAGATGCCTTGGGCGCCAGCCGGACCGCAAAGGCCCCCAACTGGTGCGTGGTTGGGTCCAGATCTTGAGGTTGGCCAGAGTCAAATATCGCTGGAATCTGAGCAAGAACCCCACCCGCTGGCTCAATGCGGATGCTGGCTGCCGGCACTGCGCGAGCAAACGCCGAACGCAGTAGGGCTCCTCCAGGGTCTAGCGAAACCGCGCCGCCCACACAGATGATCCCTTTGTCCTGCCACGTCAGACCGTCGTCGGATGAAAACCATTGTCTGCGCTGCTCTTGGCCCATCGAGCAACCCTCCGTGACCCTTCCGCAGGCAAATGCGTTGTACTGGGAGGAACAGGGGTCACCTTGCATCCACACGCAATGATCACAACCCTGCTGCGAAGAATTATTGGAACCGTTTGATGGCGAGGTTTGCCTTTGATGGTCAGAGCCGACGAATTGATCGCTCGAATCATCACTTCCAATATCTACCGAAAAACTAGACGGCACCCAGGTGACAGAGCTCAAGGTCAATAACGAGATCAGCAGCAGGTGCTTGACCAAAGAACGCATAGTTGAACGCTAAGAAAAAGACGAGAGAAATAAAAGCCCCAACGTGTGCACTGTGGATAACT
The DNA here is from genome assembly GCA_044240165.1 of Candidatus Nanopelagicales bacterium. Taxonomy (GTDB): domain Bacteria; phylum Actinomycetota; class Actinomycetes; order S36-B12; family S36-B12; genus UBA11398. The sequence goes on along the minus strand of JBIIAA010000090.1, from coordinate 5,699 downwards.
CAGTCTGGTTTAGGGAACGTCAGTAATCCGGTTAAGCGCTACAGCCACGTAACGGGCCACTTGTTCATCTTCCACAAGGAAGCCATCGTGGCCAACAAGTGAGTCAACGATGTGCAAGTCACCAGCGCCTGGTGAATGCTCAACAATGTGGGCTTGTTGATGCACCGGGAATAGCCGATCGGAATTGATGCCAACGACCGTAAGTGGTGCTGTGATTGCGCTAAGTGCCTCTGCTGTTCCACCTCGTCCTCGACCTAGATCAAAGAGCGTCATGGCATTCGTTAACGCGATGTAGGTGTTTGCATCAAAGCGTCGTGCCAGCTTGTCTGCGTGGTGCGAAAGATACGACTCAAGTGCGAAGCGACCTGCGCGCTTGCCGTCTTGCCAGTCATAAGGATCTTCATCCGTTTGGTATTCACGATTGAAGCGCTCACCGAGTTCTGCTTCGCTTCGATAGGTTAAGTGCGCTACTTGGCGCGCCACACCCATGCCGCGATGTGGTCCTAGACCATCGGGCTGATCATAAAAATCGCCATTCAAAAAGTAAGGGTCCGCATAAATCGCGGCTAACTGAGCAGCGTGGGTTCCGATCTCATCTGCACTGACTGCCGCAGTAGTGCCCAACACCATGCCACTTCGTACAAATTGTGGATAGCGCACCATCCACTCCAGCACGCGCATCCCACCTAGTGATGGTCCAAGCAGTAACGCCCACTGTTTGATGCCTATGCGTTGAGTGAATTGGTATTCCACTTCAACCATGTCAGTGACGGTGACTGTGGGAAAGCGGCTCCCCCACGCCTTGCCATCGGGTGCAAGCGAAGCTGGACCTGTTGTACCTTGGCAGCCACCCAAAATATTGGCGCACACCACAAACCATTGGTCGGTATCAATCGCTTTACCCGGACCTACGAGGTCATCCCACCAGCCAGCAGTTTTGTGTCCAACTCCAGCTGGGCCAGCAACATGGGAATCACCGGTGAGCGCGTGGGCGATGTAGACCGCGTTGGAAGCATCAGCGTTCAGGACACCCCACGTTTCGTAGGCCACCGTGACATTGGGAAAGGTGAATCCAGATTCTGTGGTGAATTCGCCAATGTCCAGAAAAAGACGATCGCCTACGAGATCCCCTTCCCGCCAAGCAGCGCTGGCAGGTGGGAGACCCTCGTAGGCGATCGGTCCGTACGTCATTGCATTAGGCCTTCGACGCTGCGAATCCAATTTCAATGTCAGCGATGATGTCATCGATGAATTCAATACCTACGGCAAGGCGAACCAAGCCTGGTGTCACGCCTGCAGTGATCTGCTCTTCCGGAGTGAGTTGTGAATGTGTGGTTGAAGCTGGGTGAATCACCAAGCTGCGCACATCGCCAATGTTGGCAACGTGACTGTGCAACACAAGTCCTTCAACGAACTTCGAACCTGCTTCAACTCCGCCTTCAATTTCGAAAGCCAGAACGCCGCCGTTGCCCTTTGGTGCGTACTTCTTGCCGAGTGCATACCAAGGGCTGCTCTCAAGACCTGAGTAATTCACGCTCTTAACCTGCGGGTGAGCCTCGAGGAACTTAGCCACTGCAAGCGCATTATCGCTATGACGCTGCACGCGCAATGACAAGGTTTCGATGCCCTGGGAAATCAAGAAAGCGTTGAATGGTGAAACCGCTGCGCCAAGATCGCGAAGCAATTGCACACGAGCCTTCAAGATGAACGCAAGGTTCACTCCGAACATGCCACCGACGCCAAGATCGCGGGCATAAACCAATCCGTGGTAGCTCGGATCTGGAAGGTTGTAGTTAGGGAAGCGCTCAGGATTCTGCGCAAAGTCGAAACTGCCACCATCGATGAGCGCACCAGCAACCGAAGTGCCATGGCCACCGAGGTACTTGGTTGCCGAATGCACCACAAAGTCAGCGCCATGCTTCAAAGGCTGAATCAAATATGGAGTAGCAACCGTGTTGTCAATGATCAACGGCACGCCATAGTCGTGGGCAACCTTTGCCACTGCAGCAATATCGAGAACATCGTTCTTTGGGTTAGCAATTGATTCTGCGTAGAACGCCTTGGTGTTCGGCTGAATTGCAGCCTTCCACGACTCTGGATCGTCTGGGTTGTCGACGAACGTGACGGTAATGCCGAACTTAGGCAACGTGTAGTGAAACAGGTTGTACGTGCCGCCATAAAGGGATGGGCTGGAAACAATATGGTCGCCGCTCTCGGCAATGTTAAGAATTGCCAACGTCTCAGCAGCTTGGCCTGAAGCTACGAGAAGTCCGCCAACGCCGCCTTCAAGAGCGGTGATGCGATCTTCAACCACCGCGGTAGTCGGGTTCATTAAGCGGGTGTAGATATTGCCCAGTTCCTTTAAGGAGAACAGGTTGGATGCGTGCTGGGTGTCATTGAAGACATATGAAGTGGTCTGGTAAATAGGAAGTGCCCGCGCATTGGTTGATGCGTCAGGTGCTTGACCAGCATGGATTTGTAGGGTGTCAAAAGCCCAGTTCTCGCTCATGGCTTGCCTCTCGTGTTTTAGGAGTGAAGTTTTTGGGTACGGGTGATGCAGCCGTGCTGGTGTGGGTGTGTAAAACCCGCGCTTGCCCTCGATGTACAGGGCCTGGTCCCCCATGGAGCACCCCACCGCGGTTGGAGGGTTGCCGTCCAGCTAGCCGGGGCTTAACGCTGGAACTCTTGACCTGATGCGAAATATACAGACCCTGACTCTCGTGCGCACACCAAGGGCTTGCTACTGCAAATGGGATGCAACTCCGGCACGGCAGACCTCATATGGCAACTTGCCCAGGGACTCGTTCCACATCTTTGGCGAAACCCCATTAGTCAGTGCGATGTCGACTAAATGAGCAAGCCCATAATCAGCGTTATCTAACGTGGCCTGCTTGAGTGCGGCACTGGCTCGCACCCCATCACCTTCTAGCCAAAATGCCAATGCGGTCACGGTCGCAAGCGGTGCTCGCAATCCGGTGGGAGCTGCCCGCAAAGCAATTCGAAGGGTCTGCGCACAACTGGCTAACCGATCCTGATGCGTGAGTTGCCACAGGACACAATCGCGCACCCGAATATCCGTGAGCCCAGTAATGATTTGGGCCTGCGCTACTTCATCGATTGCACCTGCATTCAACGCAGCAACAATGATGCTGATGCACTCATCACGCCGCACTTCTTTCTCAAGATTCTTAACAGATGTTTCCTGCTTGCTGATCAAAACCGACGTCTTGGATTGTGCTTGTGGGTCTGCTTCAAACTCATCGACCACTTCTTGGCGGTTTGTCAGGTATCGCCAACCAGCACTCAAAAAGTCATCGTGAACTTCGCTGATTACCTGCGGATCAACTGTTTGACGTGTAGACGAAAAAACTGATGAAGTGAAATCGAAGTCCCAGAAGTCGTCTTCGATAACCAACCATACTTCACAAGGATATTTGTTTGCCCGCACCAATGCGCGACAAAGTGACGCCACTACAGATGCTCCTTCAGCACGCCCGCAATCTTGCGTCGGTCCTAAATCCAAACCAGATGACTTGGTTTGCCCAGACGGAAATATTGCGATGAATACCTCCTGCGAATCAGCGTGACAGGCAGTTTTGACAACACCAGCGGACCACTCGTCCAAGACCGAAGAGTCGTTGCCCTCTATAGGGATTTGAGGTAAATCAATTCTTTGCGTCAGGATGAGTGTTCCTTCGCGCAACCACATCAGTACCGCACTGGACTGAGGCTGGAAACCAAGCAGAAACGGGAGTGAAGCAAGCACATGGTCTTTTGTTCGAAGTACTGGTGCGGGCAGATCAGTCGCCATGGAAGTCATGGACTCACCCAAGTTGCAAATCTATCTCGTCGCTACTGGCGCAAGGCTTTCTGTGGATGAGATCCACCGCCATGCCTGCATGTGGAAATCGGACCCGCTGAAAATATAAAAACTCGGCCGTCGAAGGCTTCCCCTCCCGCGACGACCGAGCAATGCAAACATTAGGGGGCGCATCCTTGGCTTGTTACAGCGACACGCCGCTACTTAGGCATCCTTGGTTGTGGTAGCAAATGTCTGACCAGCCTTTTTGGTCCAGGCAACCAGCGAGATGATGCCAATGGTTATTTGTGGAATATATGAAGACGCTCGCCAGACCAGATCAGCCGCTGTAGCTTGTCCACTGTCGACACCAAACTTGACCAGCAAGCTGATCATTACTGCGTCGACGGTTCCAAGTCCACCCGGAGTAATTGGAATCATCATTCCGAGTTGACTGATAGCGAAAGCCGCAAAGACGAGCCACATTGAAGTGCCCGGAGCATCCCAACCTTGGATGCCTCGTAGGGCAACATAAAGCACCAGAAATTGGGTGAATGACACTGCTATTTGGGCTGCCGAAAGTGCTGCCCATCGACGCCTCAGCACGTCGTACATGCTCTCTCTGAAACTCACAAGTGGAGCAACAAGATCTATCGTTGCGATTGCCTTGATCTTGCCTCTGAACGGGCCAATGAGTTTGTTTCCGGTCCGTCCCATCCATCGGGCTGCTGATTCAGATCGCATGAGCAAGGTGAAGCCCACAATCACGCCGGCCAAAATAGCTAGACCTAGGACACCCGCCCAAATATAGGAACTGCCATTTTCGCCGCCGATCACCAGAGCTACAACACCCAGGATTGGGAAGCCCAGTGAGATGAAGGTGCTCCAGATGCCTACGGCAGTGATCGCCGAGGTGGCTGACGCCGGGGCAACTTTGTAGGTCGCCAACATCCCGTATTGGAACGCTAGACCAACCGCTCCGCCTCCTGGGACTCCATTGCTAATCGCGAAAGCTGCCTGGTTGATCTGCTCAGATGGCCAAAATTTAAGCCCGGGGGTTGCCGCCATAAAAGGAAAGCCGTAACACGTGAGGTACACCAGCACGCACACGACGACCAAGACGATAGACAGGACGCCCATGGCTTGTAAGGCATCCAGTGCTTCGGAATAGCTTCCGATCTGTGGAATGACCTTCCAGAAAATAATAACGATAAAAAACAGGCCCACGGCTCCAAGAATCAGGGACTTCTTCTTATCGATGTGCGCGGCAGGCTCGGTAGAAGACATGTGGGATACCTTGCCATATTTTCATCAATTGGGGGGCCGTGTCAGGGCCGAACAACCCATTAGGCATCATAAAGCCATGCGTCTAGATCACCTCTCATATGCCTGTACGGCGAGCGAACTTCCAGACGTGGTCCAGCGCATCGGCGCGGACCTTGGCGCCTCGTTTCGCGACGGCGGCCGCCACCCTCAGTTCGGCACCCGAAACTTCATTTTGCCGCTCGCTAACGGCTGTTACATCGAAGTCGTTTCAGCACTCGACCACCCAGCTGCCGATAAGGCACCGTTTGGTCGTGCAGTCAGCAAGTTCGCCCAAGATGGCGGTGGCTGGATGAGCTGGGTCGTGTCAGTTGATGACATCGCACCCGTTGAAGAACGACTAGGTCGAGCGGCAACTCCAGGCCATCGAATTCGCCCAGACGGCGTGAAATTGGAATGGAAGCAACTGGGTCTTTTGAACACGATGGAAGATCCACAGTTGCCATTCTTTGTTGAGTGGATCTCCGGTTCAGACGAGCACCCATCTTCAGGTGCGACCAACGTGGGCGTTGAACGGGTTGAAATTTCAGGAGACCCGGCAACCGTGAACCCTTGGATTGACGGATCTTTCATGGAC
>JBIIAA010000015.1:0-23399 GCA_044240165.1 Candidatus Nanopelagicales bacterium | reverse complement strand
GACCACTAGGTACCAGCCACAGCGGGCCGGATCACCATTGGGAGTCACGCCCGGGGCGTAGCTGATCGGCTGAGGCAGCAGCCCAGCACCTGTGATCTTGGTCTGCTTGCGCAGGTTGTCGATGAAGCCTGCACGCGTTGGGCACTTGCCAGCAAGGGTGAGACCCTTGATGAAAGTGTCCGCAGACACGAAGCCGATCGGACCGCTGACCGTGTCAGGGTTCAAGCCAGCAGCACGCATGCCGTTGGCAAAGGTACGCACACCCGGACGACCGGGAACACTTGTGGGAACGGTACCAAAGGTGGAACCGATGGCTCCCTCAAGTGCAGCTGGCGCCTGTGCAATGACCTTGGGGTCGGAGAATCCGGCCAAAATCATCGCCTTCATTGGTACACCCTGCTGCTTCAATGCGTTGGCAACTGCAATACCACCATCAGAAGTCAGGATCGAGTACTCACCATCAGCACCGGAGTTCTTGATGCGTAGCGCAACGGAGGTTGCATCGAATGTGCCAATAGGGGCATCAGCAATGCGAAGGGCCAGAGTCAAGCCTTCCAGCGGGATGGCAGTAACCATCGCGGCTCCACCCGCTTGCGCGCCTGGTGAGTTGTGGTTGACGACGGCGATCTTGGTCGCGCCACCTGCCTTGAGACGGGCGACAGTGCCGGTGTTTCCGTAGGCGGGCGCAAAGGCACCCGTCGCACCGAAGACATTGCGGTCAGTGCCATGTGCTGGCAAGTTGGTCAGACCCACGACCGGGACATTTGAATTCTTAAAGATAGCCATCATCGTGTCGACCGTGCTCGCCTCAACGACACCGAACACGTTGTCCTGCTGAATTGCCTTATTGGCGGCGCTCGACTGAGTCGAGCCATCACCCTTGTCGTCGTATACGGTGATATTAATCTTGCGGCCATTGACACCGCCCTTGGCATTCTGCTGCGCAACTCGCAACCTTGCACCCTCAACGAATCCGGTGAAGCTCGAGACAGCGGGACCAGTCGTAGGAGTGATCACGCCAAGATTGATCGATGTGCTCGTAACACCAGGTGATTCCGGACAAACAACCGGCTTGGCGGTTACCGCAGGTGCAGGTGCTCCCCACGAAAGGCCCGCCGAAGCGCCAACCACAATTCCAATACTGAGAGTGCTCACAAGCACTGAGCGACGCCCTTTTTGCTGAGATCCCATTGCTAACCCCAATTCATATGTGTCGATACACACGCTGCGCATCGTTTTTGAAAACCAAGTGACTGCCGTCACACTTAGGTTTCAACGTTCCACTTTGGTCAGAGCTACCGGGAAACTCTCTAATTTTCGTTACCTAAACGTTATATTTTCAGGGGTCGGACTCAGCAATTAATCCACTGCAGGAACACCAGACCCCTATTTGTCTACTAAAACAAGAACGCGAGCCCCGTTGACATGGTCAACGGGGCTCGCGTTCTTACGAGTCTTTTAAGCGTCAGCAGAGTCGCTATCAATGGCAACAGCGTGGGCAACTACTTCGTACTCTGCCCGATCTTGCGCTGCTTCCAAATGGGCTTCAAGCCGGATGGCTTCAATCGCCTCAATAGCTTCAATGCCCTCAATGGCTTCGATCGCTTCGATATCTGCGGCATCAATGTCTCCGCTTGGTATCGGCGCACGAGCTGCCACGTCGGCCGGATCAACTGCATTTGCTGGGCGACGACTCTTAGGTGATTCCACATGATCATGCTCATGAAGGTTGACCTTGACGCCGCGACCATTACAGGCTTCGCAGTTTGTCGAGAATGATTCGATCAATCCAGAACCAATTCGCTTGCGAGTCATCTGCACTAAGCCAAGACTGGTGACTTCAGCAACCTGGTGCTTTGTGCGATCTCGACCAAGGCATTCCACCAAACGACGCAACACAAGATCTCTATTGCTTTCAAGAACCATGTCAATAAAGTCGACAACAATGATGCCACCGATGTCGCGCAACCGAAGCTGGCGAACAATTTCTTCAGCAGCTTCAAGGTTGTTGCTCGTTACGGTCTGCTCTAGGTTTCCACCTTGACCAGTGAACTTGCCCGTGTTGACGTCAACAACAGTCATTGCTTCAGTGCGGTCGATTACAAGTGAGCCACCTGAAGGCAACCAGACCTTGCGATCCAAAGCCTTCGCCAATTGCTCATCAATTCGGTACTCAGCAAACACGTCACTATTACCCACGTGATGCTCAAGGCGAACAGCAAGATCAGGAGCCACAGACGTGACGTATTCCTGAACTGTCTGCCAAGCCTCATTGCCCGAAACAACCATTTTGTTTACATCTTCATTGAAGATGTCACGGACGACCTTGATCGCGAGATCAGGTTCGCCGTACAACAACGTTGGTGGTGTTGCATTGACAGCGCGAGTGCTGATGCCTTCCCATTGCGCCTTGAGTCGCTCAACATCTTGCTCGAGAGCGGCTTCAGGAGCACCTTCAGCAGCGGTACGAACAATGACGCCAGCTTCGTCTGGCATGACGCGCTTCAAGATCGACTTAAGGCGCGAACGCTCTGTGTCTGGAAGTTTGCGACTGATGCCTGTCATTGAGCCGTCCGGCACATAGACCAAGAAACGTCCTGGCAAGGAAATCTGGCTGGTCAAACGCGCACCCTTTTGACCCACTGGATCCTTGGTGATTTGCACCAACACGGGATCGCCTGACTTCATCGCAAGTTCGATGCGCTTTGGCTGCCCTTCAAGACCAGCTGCATCCCAGTTCACTTCACCGGCGTACAGCACAGCATTTCGGCCGCGACCGATGTCAACGAAAGCCGCTTCCATGCTGGGTAGCACGTTTTGCACACGACCCAAATAGACGTTGCCCACGAGCGAACCTGAAGATCCAAGCGTGACGTAATGCTCAACAAGTACACCATCTTCAAGCACGGCAATCTGGGTGCGATCACCATGTTGGCGAACCACCATCACGCGATTAACTGCTTCACGACGAGCTAGGAATTCAGATTCAGTCAAGATCGGTGGACGACGGCGACCAGCTTCGCGGCCTTCACGTCGACGCTGCTTCTTAGCTTCCAACCGAGTGGAACCACGCATGGTGGAAACTTCTTCACCCTTTGCGCGAGGTTCACGCACTTTGACCACAGTGTTTGGTGGATCATCTGCCGATGGTTCTAGGTCGTCATTGCCACGACGGCGACGGCGACGACGACGACGTGACGCAGCCTGCTCTTCGGTTTCACCTTCGACCGCGTCGGCATCCTCTGCAACATCTGACGTGGCTTCATCGCCGCTCTCAGTCTCGTTCTCAGAATCTTCGGCGGTTTCATCGCCTTCACCTGTGCGTTTGCGACGTCCGCGTCCGCCACGACGACGGCGACGACGGCGCTGACCTTCTTCGCTGTCATCGTCAATCTCGCCTGCACCCTCGCCATCAGAGTCTTGGGCCGCGGCATCTGTGCTTTCAGTCTCTAGCTCTACTTCTTGACTCGCGTCTTGAGCAGCAGCCTTGCCTCTGCCCCGACGCTGATTTGATGCCCTCTTGGGCTTCTCAGCGGTCTCGGTGTCAGCGAAGTCAGTCGAGTCCGTCGATGTGGCCGGAGCTGACACGGGAGCCATAAATACAGGTGCCACAAAAGCTGCAGCAATCGGTGCACGCGAGGTCTTAGATGCGCTTTGCTTCGGAGCCGCTTCCTTGGGAGCCGCTTCCTTGGTCGAAACCTCTTGGACTTCAGAAACTGGCTCGGCAGCAGCCTTGGTCTTGCGCGGCGGACGCGTGGCCTTTGGCTTGGCCGGTGCCTTTTCAGAGGAGTCTTGCGACTTGTCCGATGACTTCTCGGCTGCCTTAGGTGGGACTGGCTTGGCCTCCTCGACCTCAACTGGCGGACCAGCAGGTCGACTCGCAGCCCGGCGACGGGTACGAGGAGCAGGAGTTTCTGGGTTGGATGTGGTTGAGCTTGGGTTTTCGTTGTCGACCATGTGGTCGACCCTCCTTCGGTGGCAAGACTTCTGCCAATCAGGTGTGTTTCCCGAGGAAAACACACAAAGCCATGGGGTTCTTGGCTCTCGCTAACCGCGGTCAAGAGCGAAGGGGTCTCCTACGCCTTGGCCATCGGGGGCAAGTGGTCCCTGCGCCAGCCGGGTCACCCTCACAGGGGTGGGCGGCACGAGGTCAGCCACTCGCCGCAGCGCGGCAAGAACATCGTCAGGTCGAACAGCGGGAGTGCTATGCCGAACAACCAAGGTGAGTATCGCACACTCTGGATCCAGTGGAGTCGGCTCTAGTGGCTGGACCTCGGCGAACAGCACCGCGGACCGAGCATCAAAGGTGCGAATACCCGTTTTCATGAGGCGATCCACGAGGACTTCAGCTTCAGCAAGGAAGGAGCTCACAGCTGATTCGAGCTGATCGTGAGTGACTCCTGGGAACTCCAGATTCCACACGCTTGCCTCAAGACGGGCAGCGAAGTCGGGTGAGTTGGAGACAACGGCGTCAACAATGTCCAGACCTGGTGGCAATGCCTCATCGAGGGCTAGCCGGATGCGATCGGGGTCGCATTCCACCGTTACACCGATTTCAATGTATTCGGCTTCGCTGGCAGTGCCGGTCGGTGCCGCGTTGTTATACGAAACCTTGGGATGCGGTGAAAAGCCGGTACTGAAAGCAATGGGCACGTTTGCTCGGCGAAGCGCACGCTCGAAAGCGCGCTGAAAGTCTCGGTGGGATGAGAAGCGCAGACGACCACGCTTGGCATATTTCAGACGTATCTTTTGAATAGTCGGTGCGAAATCTCGCACCGGTGCAGGACGAGCCAACTAGTTCACCACGCTTGGTCGCATCATTGGCATCGGTAGTTCAGTAACACCTGTTGGGCCAACTTGGATGTCGGTGCCCAACTGGTCACAGACACCACAATCCGAGCAAGGAGTCCAACGGCAATCGCCAACATTCTCTTCGGCGATAGCTGCCTGCCAGTCTTCCCAGAGCCATTCAGAATCAAGCCCAGAATCAATATGGTCCCAAGGGAATACTTCAGTTTTTTGACGTTCACGAGTTGTGTACCAATTGACGTCGACAATTTCATCAGCCAGTGCAACTTCTGCAGCATTCATCCACAGGTCATAGGAGAAGTGCTCGCTCCAACCATCAAAGCGCGCACCATCGAGCCAAGCCTGATGAATAACTTTTCCGACGCGACGATCACCTCGGGATAGCAATCCTTCAATGATTCCGGGCTTTCCATCGTGATAACGCATACCGATCGCTTTGCCGAATTGCTTGTCAGCGCGAATCGCGTCTTTGAGTTTATGCAAGCGCGCGTCAGTAGTTTCGTGATCCAACTGAGCAGCCCACTGGAATGGCGTGTGTGGCTTTGGAATAAATCCGCCAATTGAAATTGTGCAACGAATATCTTTCGTTCCTGCCGCTTCGCGGCCCGCTCGAATTACTTCACGCGCAAGGGCAGCAATCTGCAACACATCGTCGTCAGTTTCGGTTGGCAATCCACACATGAAGTACAACTTCACCTGACGCCAGCCTGCGCCGTATGCCGTGGAAACTGTGCGAATGAGATCTTCTTCAGTGACCTGCTTGTTGATGACTGTGCGCATCCGCTCACTGCCACCTTCAGGGGCGAAAGTTAAACCGCTGCGTCGACCGTTACGCGAAAGCTCATTAGCCAGATCAATGTTGAACGCGTCAACGCGAGTGCTGGGTAGTGAAAGAGAAATCTGATCGCCTTCGTATCGGTCTGCAAGAGCCTTCGACATTTCTGCAATTTCTGAATGATCAGCACTCGATAGTGACAACAAGCCAATTTCTTCGTAGCCCGTCTTACACAAACCCGTGTCGATCATGTCGGCAATCGTGGTGATGCTGCGCTCGCGCACTGGACGAGTGATCATTCCGGCCTGACAAAAACGACAACCGCGTGTGCATCCTCGGAAAATCTCAACGCTCAAACGTTCATGCACCGTTTCTGCAAGCGGAACCAAAGGCGCCTTTGGATATGGCCACGCATCAAGATCCATCAAGGTGTGCTTGGAAACACGCCATGGCACGTCTGGACTCGTTGGCACTACCCGCTGAATTCGCCCATCAGGAAGATAGGAAACATCGTAGAACTTTGGAACATAAGCAACCCCGGACGTGGCAATCGACAACAGCAACCCATCGCGTCCGCCTGGCTGTCCGTCATTTTTCCATTGCTGCACAAGTTCGGTGATCTTTAGTACTGCTTCTTCCCCATCACCGATGACAGCTGCATCGATGAAATCGGCAATCGGCTCAGGGTTGAATGCGGCATGCCCGCCAGCGACGACCACCGGATGATCAATCGTGCGATCTTTGGAAAAGACTGGAATTCCAGCAAGGTCAATGGCTGTCAACATGTTGGTGTAGCCAAGCTCAGTTGAAAACGAAAGGCCGAAGAGATCGAAGTCACCGACGGGGCGATGTGCATCGACTGTGAACTGAGGAACGCCGGCTTCTCGCATCAACTTTTCTAGATCTGGCCAAATCGAGTAAGTGCGCTCAGCCAAGGCATTGGGCAACTCGTTGATGATTTCGTAGAGAATCTGGACACCCTGATTTGGTGCACCCACCTCATACGCATCGGGGTACATGATCACCCAACGCACGTCAACGGACTCCCACGGCTTGACCACCGCGTTCAGTTCACCACCGACATATTGAATCGGCTTGGAAACCATGGGCAGTAGAGCCTCAACCTCATTGAAGATCGAAGCGCCTTTTACGCGAGCATCCATAACAGTCACACGCAGAGTCTACGTTGCTCTTAACTAGGGCAATTGCTGCTGGCTATGCAAGCGCACGTTCTGAAGCAAGCCGACGGCTATCCAGACGGCCATCATCGACGTGCCTCCGGCTGACACAAAGGGCAAAGGCACCCCTGTGATGGGCATGATTCCAAGGGTCATTCCAATATTTTCAAACATCTGGAAGGACAACCAAGCCACAATTCCCGTGGCGACCAAACGGCCGTACATGTCGTCAGCTTTCATCGCGATGATAATCGCGCGCCATAACACGATGCCTAACAAGATGATCAAAATTGCGGCGCCGACAAAACCCAGCTCTTCTCCGGCCACAGTAAAAATGAAGTCACTTTCATTGACCGGAACGAAGCGCCCTTGGGTTTGCGGGCCATTAAAGAGTCCAAAGCCAAACCAGCCACCGCCACCAATTGCAATACGCGCCTGTGTTGAGTTATAGGCGATGCTGCTGGCATCAGCAGTCGGATTAAGGAACGAGGTCAGTCGATCAACTTGGTATTGCTTCAGTAGACCCAACTGAATTGCTAGCAGAATGCCCACCACCGCGCTCAACAGCAGTCCAACGAGCCATTTGGTGCGAGCCCCACTCACTGCAATCACAGCCAGGGCAACTGATCCGAGGATCAAAACGCTGCCTGTGTCGTTTTGCACCAAGATGATAAGCAAGGGCAGCACTGCGACCCCGAGCGAGATCAATACATCTTTATCCCGTGGCTCTTGATCAGCTCGGTCTTTTTCAGACAAGATCACAGCCATCATTAAAATGACGGCAACCTTCACAAATTCTGAAGGTTGGATAGTGAACCCGCCGGGTAACTGAATCCAAGCTTGCGCACCAGCGATTTTTGTACCTAGCCCAGGAACAAACACGATGAATAAGGAAAAAACTGAGACCGCATAAATTACAGGCGTGTATGCGCGTAACCATCGGTAATCCAACCGAGAAGCTACATAACCCAAGGTCAAACCTAAGACGATGTTGATCACATGTTTCTTGAGATAGGACTGCGGATCTGTTGGCGAAGCAAGGTCAGCCAAGCTTGCCGACCACACCAACATCGCACCCATAATTGTTGCTGCGAGAGCAGCCGCTAACAGCACCCAATCAAGATCGCGCCAGTACACGCCACCACGCCTGGTGGGCAAGAACTGCTGATCATTTGAGCTCGTGACCGAAAACATGCTCATCAGTTCACCCCTGAATTCTTACCCTTTGGCGCAACTGGGGTGCCATCGGAACGCACTTTGGGTAAATCAACTTTTGGTGATCCGCCAACGAGAATGCTCGCTGCCGAGTCAACAGATTTTCCATTTACTCCGAACAGTGCCTCATAAATTTTTCGCACACTTGGCCCTGACGTTCCTGAGCCGGTGCCTCCTTCAGACACCATCATCACGATCGCGTACTTAGGGTTGTTCGCGGGTGCATATGACGCGAACCAGGATGTGGACACCTTGTTGCCTGTTACCTGCGCTGAGCCCGTTTTTGAGGCAACCGGAATCTGCGAGAGCGGGAAGCCCGCAAACGGAGCCTGGCCTGAACCTCTTACGGTGACTCCGGGTAACGAAGACTGTAGAAAATTAATGGCAGATTTTGGCAGAGCGACCTTGGATTTGACCACGGGTGCAAAGTTTTCAAGCACCTTGCCCTCAGGTCCAATCACGCCCTTGATGACACGCGGTTGATACACGGTTCCACCGTTTGCGATAGCGGAATAAACCATGGCCATCTGCAACGGAGTGACTGCCGTATCGCCTTGTCCGATGGCAGCATTCAAGGCATCTCCCTCGCGCCAACGGAATCCATCTGCACAATTCTCTTTATCTAGTGCTGTGTAGAAATTCGCGAGCGTTGGGTTGGTCTTGCGGGTTTCCGAATAACCATCAAGTGCATTCGCACACCAACTGTCTTTCTTGTTATCCCAGTTCTCCGCTTTGAAGAGTCGACTCGCCACCCGTCCACTTGATTCACCCGGTAAGTCGATGCCGGTCTTGGTGCCAAGGCCAAAGGACTTCGCCATGTTTGCTATCGGATCTGGTGCGGTGCGATCAGCGCTCAGCCCGCCGCCTTGTTTCCACATCGTGTCAGCGATGCCATAAAAGACGGTGTTGCATGAAACCTCTAAAGCTCGAGCCAGCGAAATGGCGCCGTAACCACGGGATTCATAATTTCGGAAGGTCTGATTACCCGCCTTGTACTTGTTAGGACATTGGTACTGCCCATAAAGATTGAATTCACCTTTACCTGCTGCAGCGGTACTGATCACCTTGTAGGTCGAACCGGGCGCGAATGTTCCCTGAATTGCGTTGGAAGACAAGGCTTCTGAATCCTTGAGTTGCTCATACTGTTTCTTGGTCACGCCACCAACCCAAATGGACGGGTCATAGGTGGGGTAGCTAGCCATCGCGAGGACATTGCCAGTCTTCACATCAATCACCACAGCTGCTCCGGACTTACCCGGATAGCCCTGCGAGCGAGCGCGCTGCACAGCGCCAACGAGTTGGTTTTCTACGAGCGCCTGCAAGCGCGCATCAATCGAGCTGACCAGATAGTTGCCGGGGGTCGCGGCGCTCGTACCGATCTTGTTGGTGACGCGCCCTGATGTGTCGATAGAAAGCGAGGTGACCTCGGGCTTGCCACGCAGCGCTGCATCGTATTGCGCTTCTAAACCAGAACGACCCACAACATCGGTGCGACGAAGGCGATCTGCGGAATTTGCCTCGCCCTGCGCCTGTAACTGTGACTCGGTGACCGGTCCGAGATAACCCAAAATATGTGCGGCATTAACCCCAAACGGCGCAGGGTAAATGCGATTAGCCTGCAATTGTGCCGTCACTCCTGGGAAGTCAGTTCTACGTTCCATGATGTTAATCGCAGTCTGAGTGTCAATGCCGTTTGCGATTGGGACTGGTTGATAGGCCGAACCGTTCCAACACACAGGTGGTGGTTTCGCGCCTTCGGTGCCACATGTGAGGAGGCGATCGGTGATCTGTGATGCCGGAACATTCAGCAATAACGCCAAGCGATTAATAACTGCTGCGCCCTTATCTTTTGCGCGGCCCAGCGTCACCCGGTCAACGGTTACTTCCAACGTCGTGCGATTAGAGACGATTGGTCGTCCCGCTTGATCAAGAATCAAGCCTCGAACCGCTGGACGCACAATTTCTCGCACAGAGTTGTTCTCTGAGGCATTGAGGTAGAAATCCCCGCTGACGATTTGCAGGAACATCAATCGAGCAAAAAGGGTGACCACCAGTGACAACACCAAAACCCCGAGCACCATGAGTCGCAGCATGGAGCGATCACTCACGCTGCGCTCCCCTCAACAGGCAGTCCCGGCCTTGGGACTGTGACTCATCAAATGCTCGGTTAGTTCCATTAACGCACTTGCCAAGGCTCACACTGCAACCTCGGGGGTGAATTTGTGCACCACCCAGCCCACTGGCAATACGACCAACGGGGCCAGGAAGGCCGCGTAAATAGCGCCGGTCAAGATCAATTCAGCCATATTTGCCCACACCACTGTTGGTTGTCCAAGGACCGAATCAATGACTCCTCGAGTCAAAATCACTGCCCCAACGGTGCCTGCAGTGAGTCCGATAATCAATGGAACAGTGCGATCACGTGGGTTCAGCGCTCGGCCGACGAAGAAGGCGGCAGCCATGAAGAGCAACGCGTTCACCCCAATCACACCTTCGGTTGACGGTGCTAGGTCAACCAAGATTCCAGCGGCAAAGCCGTAGATCATCCCCATTGCCGAGCCATACGCCAGCGCCACCGCGATAACTGAAACCAAGATGAGATCAGGGGTTGAGCCTGGCAATCCGAGTCGGCCCAAGAAGGAGTTCTGCGTCAAGAAGGAAATCAGGAAGATCACTACGAGGACGATGACTTGGCGTAGCCACATTAGGAAGCCTTTGGTGAAGGCTGTGGCGAAGGTTCAGACCAACTCCCAAGCGAGGTTGCAGTCGGGTTTGCTGTTGTTGAAGGAACGGGTGTTGCGCTCACCGTAGGCTCGATTATCTGTGGGCGGGCTGGTAACACCGAATCCCTGGGATCTGTTCGAGGTGGGCGTACGACAACGCCAACAACGGAAAGTGCTGACATCCGGGCAAACGGCTTAATTGCAGCAACCCGCGTGAGCTGACCTGCAGTTCCGCGAACCTCAGTTACTTCACCAATCGGAATTCCGGGCGCATATGGCTTGCCGTTTTTCGAACCGAACGTCACAAGTGCTGTGCCAACTTCAACATTTGCAAGCGGATCCAACATTTGGAACTCCAGTGAGTTTTGATCCCCTGTTCCAGCCAGAATGCCAACTTCTTCACTACCTGCAATACGCGCGCCAACCGACATCGACGGGTCAACAATCAGAACGACTGTTGATGTGGTTCGGTGCACTGCTGACACTCGACCAACAAGTCCATCCGCGTTGATCACTGACATATCTCGTTCGATGCCATCTTGAGTACCAATATCGATCGTGACCGTCCAACTAAATTCCTGTTCAGGACCAACAGCAATGACTTCAGCTGGAGTGATGCGGTATCTACCTGCGCCAGCTACGCGCAGCAGTCCATCAAGTGCATCGGCGCGAGCGCGGTCTTCGGCAGATCTACGAACCAGATCGCTAAGTGCCTGATTCTCCGCTTGTAACGTGTTGATTTGATCGCGCTGATCACCCCAGGTGCCCCACCAGTCACCGATAGCAAGAACTGGCGAGAAAATCGTTGCACCCGCACGCTCAACCCCACCAAGCGCAGTGCCAATGACTGAACGAAAGGTTGCAAATGGGCCTTTTCCGCCACGCAGGTCAAGGATTGCAAAGGTGAGTGAAACCACGATGAGTACCGCGATAACCACTCTTGCGCGGCGCTGAAACATCGTGAATTAACGGCTGGTCTAGTGACCGGCCGTCCTAGCGCCGTGGCTCGGAGACAAGGACTGCCTGGAGTGCATCGAATTCCTCGACGCACTTTCCCGAACCTAGAACAACGCAATCAAGCGGGCGGTCGGCGATCAAGATCGGCATGCCTGTTTCGTGACGCAAGCGCTCATCAAGGCCGCGCAGCAGGGCTCCGCCTCCAGTGAGCACGATGCCTCGGTCCATGATGTCGCCGGATAGTTCAGGTGGCGTGCGATCAAGGGTGGCTTTCACTGCAGCCACGATTGCATTAACTGGCTCATCGATTGCCCGCCGAATTTCTTCAGCTGACACCACGATGGTTCGAGGTAATCCGGTAACAAGATCTCGTCCACGAATTTCAGCGTGTGGTTCATCTGGCAAAGGGAATGCCGAACCAATTGCGACCTTGATTTCTTCTGCAGTGCGCTCACCAAGCATCAGCGAGTACTCGCGCTTTACATAATTGATGATCGCGTTATCTAGTTCATCGCCGCCAACTCGAACAGACAGGCTGGTAACAATGCCGCCTAGCGAAATCACTGCGACTTCAGAAGTGCCGCCACCGATGTCGACCACCATGTTGCCTGTTGGCTCGTGCACGGGAAGTCCGGCGCCAATTGCGGCGGCCATTGGCTCTTCAATAATGAAGACCTTGCGAGCACCAGCTGCGTAGCCGGCATCCTTGACCGCGCGCTGCTCAACGCCAGTAATACCTGAAGGCACACAAATAATGAGTCGGGGCTTAGCGAGGTGTCGGCGCTTGTGGACCTTTTGAATGAAGTAGCGCAGCATGCGTTCAGTGGTGTCGAAGTCTGCAATCACGCCGTCTTTGAGTGGTCGAATAGCAACAATGTTGCCGGGGGTGCGTCCAATCATGCGCTTGGCTTCAGAGCCAACCGCCAAGATGCCGCCGGTGTTGTTGTTGATAGCCACCACTGATGGCTCGTTAAGCACGATGCCGCGGCCGCGCACGTAAACCAAAGTATTGGCCGTACCTAGATCGACAGCCATATCCCGGCCGACGAACGAAGACGAACCTTTAGCCATGGTTTGGCGGCCTCTCTGCAGCAGTTAAGTGGCTCATCTTACGGCCCAGCCAAGGTTAGGCAGACACATCGATGCGCGAAGCCCGTGCGATCTCGAGTTCGCGGAGCCGCTGTTCGAGGCGTTTGGCCACCTCAGGTGTGGCATTTAGGGCGAAAGCTGCGGTCACCACCGCCCCTAAATCAGCCCGATAATCGTGGCCTAGGCTCTGAAATTCCCCTGGTTTCACGTTGGTTGCGTAAAGAACATCCACACATACCTGGGCCCAGGTCACCCAAGGCAGCCAGCCCATCGATTCAGGGATATTGCGGCCACGCGGCTTGGCTGGGTCTAGCCAGAAGGGGCTCCGACGAAGTAATTCAGGGCGAAAACGAACCACGGGATCACCGTCGTGCTCTAAGAACCAGACCCGAGGTCGATCGGTGAGGTCAGCTGGAATCTGCTCAGGGCGGTCCACCGTGATGCTGGACTGCGCGCAACGAGCATGGAACTCATCAGCAATTCTGCCGCCGGGCGTTCCAACCCACAGGGCTTGCGCGATGCCGTATGCATCGAGATCGATCAGCCCCGCCGGAACTGCCGCTTCTTGAACCTTGGCGCCCAGGCTCTCGCCGTAGAGCAGGAGCGAAGGTTTCGTAGGCCTATCTCGAAGTTCAGCGAGGATGGCGTCAAGGAGTTCGCGTTGGGTTTGGGCTGCAATTGCTACCTTGCCCAGTGAAAGAAATGACGGCAGCAGGCCGTAACCCACAGCAACTGATGCGCAGTCGCCCAACGAAAGAATTTCGAGTACATCTACCGGGGTGCTATTCGCGTAACCGGTACCGGCGGGTGCCTGAATCAATAAATGAGCTCGATCAAATGCGCCTGTGCGATGAAGTTCTTCAATGGCTAACTGCACCCGTTCAGAAACGGTTGCAGCTGATTCGACACCAATGAACACCCGTACCGGTTCGATGACTCGTGCTTCTTGGGTTACGAACGTGACATCTTCAGGTGTTGTTATGGTGCCGACAAATCGCGCGCCTTCACGGCCCAATGAAGTGTATGGAACTGCTGAAGCATCAGAACCAGTAACGAGTGGGTCACTTGGCTGCTGCGCAAATCCAAGATCGAGTTCACGGCCTTTTTTCGCAATTCCAGAAAGTACATTGCCAGCGGCATATTTGCCCGCAAACCCAGCAACCGCGAAAATCCCAGCAGTTGCAAGCATTGCTGCTGGTACTCGCTGTGGTCGCCGCGCGGCGGCAATTAACACGTCGACGCTCACTCCGGCGAGCACTCCCGTGATTCCACCAAGAGTTCCCGGGAATGCGTCCTGAACCTTTGCTGGCCAGGGCACCAATGTTTTACCGCGCGCCTTGAAACCTACGAACCCTCCGACAGCCGTACCTAAACCAAGGCCAAGC
The DNA here is from genome assembly GCA_044240165.1 of Candidatus Nanopelagicales bacterium. GTDB lineage: Bacteria > Actinomycetota > Actinomycetes > S36-B12 > S36-B12 > UBA11398. The sequence goes on along the minus strand of JBIIAA010000015.1, from coordinate 9,268 downwards.
GCGGAGGGACGCATCTCTTACAGACCTTCTACAGACCTGGGAAGAACAGCGCGATTTCGCGAGCTGCCGAATCAGGTGAATCTGAACCATGGGTGACGTTCTCTTGCATCTGTGTTGCAAGATCGCCGCGAATGGTTCCCATCTCAGCTGCGGCTGGGTTTGTTGCACCCATCATGTTGCGCCACTGCACGATTGCGGCTTCGCCTTCGATGACTGCAGCAACAAGCGGGCCACCCGTGATGAACTCGACGAGACCCTTAAAGAAAGGCTTGTCGGCATGCTCGCCGTAATGCTCTTCGGCAATGGCAACGGGGAGGGTACGCATTTCCAAGGCGACGATTGTGAAGCCCTTACGCTCGATGCGGCTAAGAACTTCGCCAACGAGACCGCGGGCGACGCCGTCAGGCTTGATTAGCACGAGGGTGCGCTCAGTCATGTTGCTCCTTCAAGAAATTGTTGAAGTTCTAGTCTACCGGTGGAAGATCGCCTGCCCGCTGGGCCTTCAAGACATCGATCTTGGTGCCCTGATGGATAGCTGCGTACCAAAGCACCAAGAAAATTCCACCGACAATAAACATTGTTGGCACTAAGAAACCAACGGCCAGCACCGGTATCTGCAAAATCCAGCCCGCGGTCAAGCCCCATGGCCTGCGCAATGTTCCAACTGCCAAGAACAACAGGACCATCAAGGCCAAGCCCAGAATGAAGATCAGGGTCTTGTTGTCGTGGTCGCCATTGGTTACAGCAACGAGAACGCCCAGAAACACCACAATCGCTTCCATGCTCAAAACGGCAGAACACAGGACCTTCACTGAAGGTGCTTCCTTCCCTTTTGCATCATTTCTTTGGCTTCACCGACAAGCACGATGGAGCCAGTAACGAGCACTCCCCCACCTCCGTACACCGCATCGACTTCGGCCAAGGTGACTGCCCGATCAATAGCTTCAGGGAGATTCTTAGCGATGAGTACTCGATCTTCGCCAAATACTTCATTCGCGATTTCAGCCAACGCTTCAGAAGACATTGCGCGCGGCGATGTCGGCTCAGTGAGAATCACAGTGGAAAGGATTGGCTCGAGTGGAATCAAGAAGTTCAATGCGTCTTTGTCTTCAAGAATCCCAATGACACCAATGAGCGTTGCGAATTCGAAAGAATCTTCAAGTGCTGCGGCAAGTGCAAGCGCACCAGCTGGGTTGTGAGCTGCATCAAGCACGACAGTTGGAGTGCGTCGAACAATTTCTAAGCGTCCAGGGGAAGTCAGCTGGTCAAGCCCCGCGCGGATGACATCGTCATCAACCGGCGGCTTTCCTGCGCCCATGAATGCTTCAACTGCGCAAAGCGCCGCCGCTGCATTGTGTGCTTGATGTTCCCCGAAAAGGGGCACGAAGACTTCATCAATACGTCCACCAATGCCAAGCAAACTCAGCATCTGCCCGCCGACCGCAATTTGTCGATCCATCAGCCCAAAGTCAGTGCCTTCGCGAAACGCGATTGCTCCTACTTCAGTTACTCGATCGGACAAGACTTCAGAAACAGCTTCATCTTGAGCTGCGATGACGACATAAGACTCAGGTTTGATGATCCCAGCCTTTTCTGCAGCTATCTGTTCGACGGTATTACCTAAATAGTTTTGATGATCAAGAGAGATAGGCGTGATGACTGCGACCTGACCGTGGGCAACATTTGTCGCATCCCAAGATCCCCCCATTCCCACTTCGATAATCGCGACGTCTACTGGCGCGTCAGCAAACGTGGCAAAAGCTAGGGCTGTCATCACTTCAAAGAACGACAGTTGCGGCCCGCCATCGGCAACCGAATTTGCATCTACCAAGTCGACGTAGGGCGCCACGTCATTCCAGACATGTAAAAAGCGCTCAGCAGCGACTGGCTCGCCATCTAGACAGATCCGCTCACGGGGGTCAATGAGGTGGGGTGAGGTGAACAGGCCCGTCCGCAGCCCATAGGACCTCAGCATGATTTCAATCATTCGCGCCGTCGAGGTTTTGCCATTGGTCCCAGTCACATGAATGACTGGATAGGCGCTCTGTGGGTCACCCAAGAGGGTCGTGAGCGACGCAATTCGTGAGAGGGATGGCTCTAATTGGCTTTCTGGCCACCGAGCAAGCAGGTTTTGCCAGACCTCGTTGAGGGCGGCGGACTCTGGTTCTCGGGAACGGCTCACGACGCAACAGTCTAGGCAATACCAGGGCAACAATAAGATTGCCCACCATGACCGGCACCCGCGTACCTGAAAAGCCCACCCTTGACGGACTTGAAGATCGTTGGGCTGGCGTTTGGGACCAGCAAGGCAGCTACACGTTTGATCGCACCAAGACGCGCGACCAAGTTTTCTCCATCGATACTCCGCCACCAACGGTCAGTGGCTCGCTGCATGTCGGGCACGTTTTTTCATACACCCACACCGACTGCATGGCTCGTTACAAGCGGATGCGTGGATTCGAAGTTTTCTATCCGATGGGCTGGGACGACAACGGATTGCCGACTGAACGTCGTGTCCAAAACTTTTATGGTGTCCGTTGCGATCCGAGTTTGCCGTATGACCCAGAATTTTCGCCACCCGCAACTCCAGACGCAAAGCAGCAGGTTCCCATCAGCCGTCGAAACTTCATCGAACTGTGTGAGCAGCTAACTGTTGAAGATGAGGTTGTCTTCGAACAGTTGTGGCGTCGCCTTGGCCTATCAATCGACTGGTCGCAGACGTACCAAACTATTGGTGCCAATTCACAGATGGTCAGCCAACTCGCATTCCTTCGTAACCTCAAGCGCGGTGAGGCATACCAGGCCGAAGCACCAACACTTTGGGATGTCACATTCCGCACCGCAGTTGCTCAAGCCGAACTTGAAGACCGTGAACGGCCAGGGGCTTACCACCGCATTGGCTTTCCAACGACTGTCGATCCGAGCACCAAGGTGTTCATCGAAACTACTCGCCCAGAGCTACTCGCCGCCTGTGTTGCTCTGGTTGCACACCCAGATGATGAGCGCTACCAACCACTTTTCGGCACGACTGTTACGACTCCAATCTTCGGAGTTGAAGTTCCTGTCGTGGCACATCAACTCGCTGATCCAGAAAAGGGATCAGGTATCGCGATGATTTGTACGTTCGGTGATCTCACCGACGTGATCTGGTGGCGCGAACTGCAACTGCTTACCCGTCCCATCATCGGCTGGGATGGACGCATCCTTCCTGAAACTCCTGAATGGATTACCACTCCTGAAGCCAAGGCACATTACGAGCACATTGCCGGTGCAACTAGTCACACCGCGAAAGAACGCGTTGTTGCACTGTTGACTCAAAGCGGTGACATCGTTGGTGAACCACGCGAAATCATGCATCAGGTGAAGTTCTTTGAAAAAGGCGATAAGCCGCTAGAAATCGTTACCACTCGACAGTGGTACATCAGCAACGGTGGACGCGACCCTGAGCTTCGTGCAGAACTTGTGAAGCGCGGAAGTGAAATCAAGTGGCACCCGGCTCATATGAAGGTTCGCTACGAAAACTGGGTTGAAGGATTGAACGGCGACTGGCTGATTTCTCGCCAACGCTTCTTTGGTGTTCCTATCCCGCTTTGGTATCGCTTGGATACAGAGGGAAATCCGATCTATTCGGAGATCATGATGCCCGAAGAAGCCGATCTGCCGATTGATCCGAGCACAGATTCCCCTGCTGGCTTTGATCCTTCTACACGCAACCAACCCGGTGGCTTCATGGCTGATCCTGACGTGATGGACACCTGGGCTACCTCATCACTCACTCCTCAGATTGCTGGCGGCTGGGAGCGCGATCCTGACCTTTGGGCTCGGGTTTCACCTGTTGACGTGCGCCCGCAGGCCCACGAAATTATTCGCACCTGGCTCTTTAGCACCGTCGTTCGTAGCCATCTCGAAGATAACCGGCTGCCATTTCTCAATGCAGCAATCTCGGGCTGGATTTTGGATCCAGACCGCAAGAAGATGAGTAAGTCCAAGGGCAATGTGGTGACTCCTATGGGCCTGCTAGACGAATACAGCGCGGATGCAGTGCGCTACTGGGCCGCCTCCGGTCGCCCCGGCACTGACACTGCTTTCGACGTTGGCCAAATGAAGATTGGTCGACGCCTAGCGATCAAATTGTTGAATGCGAGCAAGTTCGTGCTCGGCCTTGATGCCACTCAAAACGATGCAGCGATTAGCGAAGATGTCGATAAGGCACTGCTTGCACAACTTGCCAAGACTGTTGAACAGGCAACGAATGCCTTCGAAGACTTCAACTATGCGCGTGCGTTAGAAGTTGCTGAAAGTTTCTTCTGGAACTTCACTGATGACTATGTCGAACTCGTGAAGGTGCGTGCCTACAGCGAGACTGATCTCCCGGGCGCAGCCTCAGCTAAGGCGACGTTGGCTACCACTTTGGATGCCTTACTCAAACTGTTCGCGCCATTCTTGCCATTCGTAACTGAAGAGGTTTGGAGCTGGTGGCAAGAAGGAACCATTCACCGTTGCCAATGGCCAAGCTCAGAAGCAATCTCGATCCTTGCGGGCAACGGGGATGCTGCGATGGTCGCGGACGTCTCTGAAGCCTTGTCGCAGATTCGTAAGTCAAAATCTGACGCGAAGGTGAGCATGCGTGCGGTTATTGAATCAGCGATCATCAGCGCGAGTGAAGATCAAAATAAGCGGCTGCAGCTGGCTGCAAAAGATCTATCTTTAGCTGGTTCGATTCAGTCGCTCACATTTACACCTGGCGCAAACATCGAAGTTACAGTACTTCTCGCCCCTAGCGCAGAATAAAACCGCCCCGTTGGGAAAATACTGGGATACCCCCCAGTAATCCCAGAACATCACAATCGGAGCGGCTCTACTAAAAATAGCGCACTGGTTGCGTTTTCGCTATGTGAGCAACAGTCAATATCTGACATGTCCGGTCATGCTCTTGAACCAAAATCCGCAAAGAGTCGGTTTGCCGTCGATTGGGCCGAACTCTTTGGGTTATGCAGACTTGTCTTGGCGCTCTTCTTCGCGAGGAACCAACGTGGGAAGCGTGTTATCGCGCACCACTTCATCGGTGATGATCACCTTGGCGACGTCAGTGCGGCTTGGCACGTCATACATGACATGAAGCAAGACTTCCTCAAGGATCGCGCGCAGGCCACGAGCGCCAGTGCCACGAGCAAGTGCCTGATCAGCAATCTCGTCGAGCGCTTCCGGCGTAAATTCCAACTCAACATCGTCGAGTTCAAAGAGCTTCATGTACTGCTTAACTAGCGCGTTCTTAGGCTCGCTGAGTACAGCGACCAAGGCAGCGCGATCTAGTTTGTTCACTGCTGTGAATACTGGCAGGCGGCCGATGAACTCCGGGATCATGCCGAACTTCAGTAAATCTTCTGGCATGACATGGCTAAAGACGTCAAGGGAATTCGCGTCAACTGTCGAACGCGTTTCACCGAGGCTATCGAATGTGAAACCGAGCTTTTTCTTGCCTAAGCGCTGTTCGATAATCTGATCAAGACCAGCGAAAGCTCCACCGACGATGAACAACACATTTGTGGTGTCGATCTGAATGAACTCTTGATGTGGGTGCTTGCGACCACCTTGCGGTGGAACAGAAGCAGTGGTGCCTTCAAGAATCTTCAGCAGGGCTTGCTGCACACCTTCACCTGATACATCGCGAGTGATCGATGGGTTCTCGCTCTTGCGGGCGACCTTGTCGATTTCATCGATGTAGATGATTCCTGTTTCAGCCTTTTTGACGTCATAGTCAGCGGCCTGAATAAGTTTAAGCAGGATGTTCTCAACGTCTTCGCCGACGTAACCGGCTTCGGTGAGCGCAGTTGCATCTGCGATTGCAAATGGCACGTTCAACATTCTGGCCAAGGTTTGCGCCAACAAGGTCTTGCCGGAACCGGTGGGACCCAGCAACAAGATGTTGGATTTCGCGAGTTCGATGGCATCTTCCTTGCCAGAATCGCCAGCCTGCACCCGCTTGTAGTGGTTATAGACCGCGACCGACAACGACTTCTTCGCTGAATCTTGACCAATGACGTATTGGTTAAGGAATTCGAAAATCTCACGTGGCTTTGGTAACTCACCTAAACCAAGTTCAACAGCATCACTGAACTCTTCTTCGATGATCTCGTTACATAGGTCAATGCACTCGTCGCAGATATAGACGCCTGGACCCGCAATGAGCTTCTTTACCTGCTTCTGGCTCTTTCCACAGAAAGAACACTTGAGCAGATCTCCGCTCTCACCAATGCGTGCCACGCCTATGCCTTCCTGGGATGAATCAAACTGACGACACTGACGTTACCTTGCCGAGGCCCTTCATGCAGAAATAGGCCTCGGCGCGCCGTCACTCGTGTGCAGGTTGTGCTGATTTATGCCTTGCGTGACGCAATTACTTGGTCGATGATCCCGTATTCCTTGGCCCCAGCAGCGGTAAGAATCTTGTCGCGCTCGATGTCGTTACCGATCTGCTCGTGATCCTTGCCCGTGTGATGAGCAAAGAGGCCGATCATTTCTTCACGCATCCGCAGAATCTCATTGGCCTGAATCTCAATGTCAGACCCTTGGCCACCACCCTCGGTGTAAGGCTGATGAATCAGGATTCGAGCATGCGGGAGAGCAAATCTCTTGCCTGGTGTTCCAGCAGCAAGGATCACCGAAGCAGCTGAGGCGGCTTGGCCAAGGCAGACCGTCTGAATCTGTGGTTTCACAAATTGCATGGTGTCGTAAATGGCCGTCATTGCCGTGTACGAGCCACCTGGAGAGTTGATGTAGATCTGAATATCGCGATCAGGGTCCATCGACTCAAGGCAGAGCAACTGCGCCATTACATCGTCTGCTGAAGCGTCATCGATCTGCACACCCAAGAAAATGATGCGCTCTTCGAAGAGCTTCGTGTACGGGTTATGAGTGCGCTCGCCGTTGGCATGCTTCTCGCGGAACTCGGGCAGGATGTAGCGGCTCTGGGGATTTAGGTAGTTCACTTTTCTTCTCCCTTGACACTCTTTTTCACGGCAGCCGGAGCGTCCGCAGCAGAGGTGTACACGTGATCAATGAGGCCGTAGGCCTTTGCTTCGTCTGGCATGAACCAGCGGTCACGATCTGAATCATTCTCGATCGTTTCAAGTGACTGGCCACTGTGGTCAGCAATCAATTGAGCAAGACGTTTCTTGAGCAGCAACATCTGTTCTGCTTGAATCTTGATGTCAGATGCAGTTCCGCCGATGCCACCAAGTGGCTGATGCATCATGATGCGGGTGTTTGGAGTGGCGTAGCGCTTGCCCTTAGCTCCAGCGCACAGCAGGAACTGTCCCATTGAAGCGGCAAGTCCCATGGAGATCGTCGCTACGTCATTTGGAATCAACTGCATGGTGTCGTAGATGACCATGCCCGCCGTGACTGAGCCACCAGGAGAGTTGATGTAGAGCGTGATGTCCTTCTCAGGATCTTCAGCAGCCAAGACCTGCAACTGCTTAGCGATGCGGTTGGAATTTTCATCCCGAACTTCGCCCTCAAGCCAAACGATTCGCTCGCGAAGGAGACGCTCGTCGAGCATGTCGCCGAAGCCAGACATGCCGCCACCTGCCATAAATGGACCGGTCGGTACAGAAAAACTGTTGCTCACGCGAACCTCCAAAAGAGAACTGTTCTGACCCTAACCTGCGCAGGGGGTCAGAACTTCCCCAGATAGGCCCGTGTTCGCCGCTAGCCAAATGAAATAAAAACGGGCACCGCCCGAAGGCAGCACCCGTTTTGAGTTAAGAGGTGGAAATTACTCGACTTCAGTGAAGCCAGGGTTGAGATCAGTTTCCAAGATTGCGAGATCAACCACGTTGCCATCGGCATCGACAATCGAAACCTGCTTCATCGCTGCAGCAAGAGCCTTGCCTCGACGAATGTCTTGAATTGCCATCGGAACCTGGTTGGCCGACATCAGTGCTTGAGCGAACTGATCAGGAGCCATGCCGTAGCGAGGTGCATTCTGAACGAGCCAAGCGGACAGTTCAGTTTCGCCGACTGAGATCTCTTCGATCTCGGCGATCTTGTCGAGAATGAACTGGCTCTTCAAGCCGGTGCGAGCCTGCTCTTCAACTTCAGTGCGATGTGAATCATCGCCTGCGTGACCGTCAGAGAAGTGATCGTCAACTTCAGCCTTGATGACACCTTCTGGCAGCGGAATGTCAATCAGCGCCAAGAGTGCTTCATGGGTCTTCTCGCGAGCTTCGTCAGCCTGCTGGAGCTTCTTCATGCGAACGAGGCGATCAGCGACATCGGCACGCAATTCAGCAACCGTGTCGAACTCGGATGCGAGCTGAGCAAAGTCATCATCGAGCTCAGGAAGTTCACGCTCGCGTACCGACTGCACCTTGACGTGCACCACGAGGTCGACGCCAGTCCAGTCACCGTTTTGTGGGGTGAAGGAGAAGGTCACTTCGCCGTCTTTCACAGCGCCGCGAACTGCCTCGTCAAAGCCAGGAAGCATGCCGTCTGTTCCGAGTTCGTATGACAACGCATTTCCTACGAGATCATCAACTGAGTCACCCTCTGGAGTTTCACCAGCGAGGTCTACCAAGAGCACGTCACCGTCAATTGCAGCTCGCTCAACATCTTTCAACGTTGCAAAGCGAGTGCGGAGCGAAGTGAGCTGAGTTTCAATGTCTTCGTCAGTTGGAGCAGCGTTGGCTACTTCAACCTTCACGGTGTCATAAGCAGGCAGTTCAAACTCTGGGCGAACGTCAACTTCAGCAGTGAAAGCGAGGAGCTCGCCATCTTTGATGTCGGTGACTTCGATTTCTGGGCGAGCAACAGGAACGATGTTGTTTTCGCGAAGGGCTTCGTCATACGCCTTAGGCACAGCGTTGTTGACTGCTTCGTCAAGAACCGCTCCACGACCGAAGCGCTGCTCGATTACGCGGGCTGGAACCTTGCCCTTGCGGAAGCCAGGAACGACAACCTGCTTGCCGATCGTGGCGTACGCCTCATCGAAGGAATCCTTGAGTTCATCGAAAGGAACTTCGATGACAAGCTTGATCCGGGTGGGCGACAGGGTCTCGACAGTGCTCTTCACAGCAGTTCACTCCTGGTTGTTGGACGACCAAACCCCATGCTGAAAGCACGGGGTTATTGGTCGGGGTGACAGGAGTCGAACCTGCGATCTTCTGCTCCCAAAGCAGACGCGCTAGCCACTACGCTACACCCCGCTAATTGCGGAGATCTGAGCATAGAGGACGTGGGTTTGATCCCCCAACTCGGTATCGATTTG
>JBIIAA010000014.1:0-24432 GCA_044240165.1 Candidatus Nanopelagicales bacterium | reverse complement strand
GTTGGCTTGGGTGTCATCGGGCAGTACGGCATTAATGCTGTCAGTGACTCAACGGCGCAACTCGAACCGATTGCTTCGGCAGTGTTGTTGTGCCCAGAACCCGGAGTTGGTGCGCAAGCCGGTTCGCGCATGACTGCAGTTGTCGTGCCCGGACAACCTGGTCAAGATCAAGGCGAGGGAAATGTCAGCATCACCACACTTGCTGGGAAAGTAAAAGTTCAGGCCAAACTGACTTCACCCGGTGCTCAAACTGAAATTGCAGGTGGCGGTCGTCGATTGCCTCCCATCAGTGTGATCGGTTCGGGATCACTGGCGCCAGGCTTGATTGCAAATCAGTGGAGCCGCGATCCGCGTGGCCAAGGACGAGGCATGGCGAGTACGCCGTGTGACTCAGCCGGATCAGATTTCTGGTTTGTAGGCGGCGGCGCTGTGGCTGGCCGTCAGACCCGCGTGGTTCTGGTCAATCCTGATTCCTTTGCTGCATCAATTGACTTAGTTATTTACGGACCAAATGGCGTGGTTGATGCGCCTGCAGGTCGAGGCCTTGTCGTGAATCCAAAGCAACGAATGTATGTGCGAATGGACGCGCTGGCACCAGGTATCACCACAACCGCGATTCATGTGATCGCTCGCACCGGTCGCATCGGCGCATCTGTCGATGACGATCAAATGTCAGGCTTGCGTTCAGTGGGAACTGAATGGGTGCCTAGAGCCGCCGCTCCTGCAAAGAAGGTCTATGTGCCAGGTGTGTTCCCTGGAAGTGGCGTGCGAGTGCTGGCGATTGCAGCCCCTGGTGGATCAGATGCTCAAGTATCGATTCGGGTCATAACCAAAGACGGGTCTTTCCAACCAGCCGAACGCGATCAGGTGACTGTGCCGAATGACTCAGTGATCAGCATGGATATGTCTTCAGTCACTCAGGGCCAACCGGCAACTCTGGAACTCACATCAGATACGCCGATCGTTGCGGGTATGCGCCAGTTCTTTGGCACGAAGCGTCAACAAAATGACACGGCTTACGCAGCAGGTGCGCAAACTCTTACAACAACAGCTGCCGTGAGTGGACTTCCTGTGCAAGGTGCAACCCGAGTGCGTGTGGCTCTCACTGCACCAAAGGGTGAAGCCAAAGTACAAATCAGTTTGCTGCCCTACCTTGGTAAGGATCAAGTCAGTACCCCGGTTCAAGTACAAGACGTCACCGTTCCGGCGGGATCAGTGTTGTGGCTTCCGCTCAGCCTTCGCCAAAGTGCGGCTTGGTTCACTGTTGTCGTTACTCCGAAAAATTCGGCTCCATTCTTAGTTGCTCACGAGGTGTTGGAAGCTTCAAGATTCGGCGATCTTGTCACTGGGTATCCATGGCAGCCGCTGCGAACAGAGGTCCGAGTTCCCGCAGCACACGAAGATCCAGGTCTGTCGGTTCGTCGATAGCGGCGCGTCCTGCGCCCGGTTGTCGAGTTCTGGCATTAGCGTTCCGATGTGGCTCGCCGTCGTTGTTCTAAGCCTTCATGCCAAGGGTATGCAGTCTCGACTTTGACGTACGTCTATGCCGACTCAACAGCTGTTCTAGGACCGTTGGCTACCTATGCCGAACCACATTGCTACGACCTTTGCCAGATGCACAGTGAGCGACTTACTGCTCCTCGAGGCTGGGAAATCGTTCGAATAACACCTGACCCAGATGCACTCAAACCAACGTCAGATGACCTTGAGGCTTTGGCAAACGCCGTTCGCGAGGCAGCTCGTCCGCGGTATGTGCCAGGTGGCGACGTAGATCATCCGCCGGTGCCACACGGCACCGTTGAAGGAACAAGACGCGGGCACTTACGGGTGTTGACCCACGACACTTCATATGACAAGCCTTCGTTGAACGAGCAATACCCGCACGAAGACCTCTAGGTCGGGTTACTCGCACCAGCGAAACGGTAGTCTTAGTTCTTGTGCGCAATCTTGATCAGGTCATTAAGGCCTACGACGTCCGCGGTATCTATCCAGACCAACTCGATAGCGACCTTTGCTATGCCATTGGTGGTGCTTTTGTTTCGGTGCTGAAGTTGGCTGCTCGAGATGGTGGCCCCGGCTCAGTAGTCATTGGTCATGACATGCGGCCCTCAGGGCCAGAGCTCGTAGCGGCCTTCGCAAACGGTGTGATGGATCAGGGCGTTGATGTTGTCCTCATCGGCCTAGCCAGCACTGATGGCCTCTACTTTGCTTCCGGAAAGTTGAACCTACCTGGCGCGATGTTTACTGCCAGTCACAATCCAGCTCAATACAACGGCATCAAACTTTGCCGGCCGGGCGCTGCGCCTGTTGGCCAAGACTCCGGGCTGCGCGCAATCAAGGAGATGGTTGAGCAAGAGGCAGTTGTCGCATTTGACGGGCCTCGCGGAGTTTCTCGTAGTCAGGACATGCTCACTGACTATGCCAATTACATGCGCGAACTTGTGGATGTGTCTGGAATTCGCCGTTTGAAGATTGTGGTTGATGCGGGCAACGGCATGGGTGGTTACACAGCCCCAGCGGTACTCGAAGGCGAAGCAGGCCTTGCTGCACTTCCGCTGGATATCACCCGGATGTACTACGAACTAGATGGCACGTTCCCAAACCATGAAGCTAATCCCATTGATCCGGAAACGCTCATTGATTTGCAAGCGAAGGTCAAGGAAGTAGGCGCAGATCTTGGCCTTGCGTTTGACGGAGATGCTGACCGCTGCTTCGTTGTAGACGAGCGAGGCGAATTAGTGAGCCCCTCGACAGTCACCGCGATCATTGCCCAACGCGAATTAGCGAAGTCGCCAGGTTCGTCGGTAATTCACAACTTGATCACCAGTCGCTCAGTGCCTGAAGTCATTCTTGAAAATGGCGGCATTCCAGTGCGCACGCGGGTGGGCCATTCATTCATCAAGGCAACTATGGCTGAAACGAATGCAGTCTTCGGTGGTGAGCATTCAGGTCACTTTTACTTTAGGGATTTCTGGCGCGCTGACTCCGGGATGCTGGCGGCCCTGCATGTGATTGCAGCGCTAGGAGACACGCCAGCTGGCACGACCTTGTCGTCGATGCTGGCCCCCTTCATTCGCTATTCAATGAGCGGCGAAATCAATACCAAAGTTCAGGACCAAGCAGGAGTCACCGCACAAATCAAGGCTGAGTATTCACTGTTACCGGGTGTCTCCTTCGATGAGATGGATGGATTGACCATTTCCGCTGAGGACTGGTGGTTCAACGTGCGCCCAAGTAATACTGAACCGCTGTTGCGGCTTAACGTGGAGGCCAAAGATCCAGCGAAAATGGAATCACTTCGTGACGAGATCCTTGAGAAGATGAGGAACAGATGAGCCCCGCGCCGCTTGGCCTTGATCCAGCACTCTGGCAGGTTTTGGCTTGCCCATGTGAAGCACATGGTGAACTCACCGCTGACGAAGAAGCCAAGACACTTACGTGCAAGGTATGTGGAATGGTATTTCCCGTGCGCGACGGTATTCCAGTAATGCTCATGAACGAAGCTGTAAAGCCAGGCCAGGCCTAACCGATGTCATTGGTTGTCCGCGGAGCGATCAAGGACTACGACTGGGGCATCATTGATGGCCTAGCTCGTTGGGCAGGCGAATCAACGAATGCACCGCAGGCTGAGCTTTGGTACGGCGTTCATCCTGGCGGGCCCTCACCCCTAGTAGACAGCAAGGGTCAGGCCACTGGCGATGACTTGGCTCGTCACTTCGATGTCGAGTCGATTCCCCTGCTGGTGAAGTTACTTGCTGCGGCTAAACCATTATCTGTTCAAGTGCATCCCAATAAGGCTTTGGCTGCAATGGGTTATGCAGCTCAGCAGTCAGGCGAAGAACCTCGTCGAGTGTATTCAGACCCGTTTGAGAAAACTGAGTTACTTGTTGCCCTTCAAGATTTTGAAGCCTTCGCGGGTTGGCGTGACAAGCAGCAGTCGATTGAATTTTTGACGGCGATAGAAGCTCTCAATGTTGGCTTAGATCTCACAAGTGTGAAGAGTCACTTAGCGGATGGAAACTTCAAAGCGGCATTGCCTTTGTTGATTGCAGCAAACACGCAAGCAGCAGTTGCAACAATGGCGATAGCAGCAAAAAAAATTGGGCTCGACGTTGCTCAAGTGAAGGCATACGAGATCGTCATCGCTGAGTATTCAGATGATGCAGGCGCCTTGATCACCCCACTATTGGCCTATCTCTCACTGGCTAAGGGAGAAGCGGTATTCCTTCCTGCTGGAGTTCCGCATAGCTACATCCGCGGCATTGGAGTTGAAGTGATGACTTCGAGCGACAATGTTGTGCGCTTGGGATTAACCAATAAGCCCGTTTTTGTCGATCATGCACTCAAAGCTATTAACGATGATCTGCAACCGCAGATACTTCGAGTAGGTATTGGTGATCTCATCTGGCCAGTGAATGCGCCATTTGTGGTGCGACTGCTAGAAACCGGCTCTGAGCGGATGCCGAAAGGTGCTTACCGAATTGCACTTGCAATTGAGGGTAAGTCGAACATCATTTTTGAAGATGCGGAGATCACGATCCGCCCTGGAACTGCTGCAGTGATGTCAGCAGAAGACCCAGATGCCGATGTCCAAGCCCATGGGTTGGTCGCGGTTATTCAATCCACGATCCTGACCCAGCACTGAGGAGAACAGTTGAGTACTGAAGGTGGCATGAAGGCTGTTATTGCGGCCTTAGCAGCAAATCTTGGAATTGCAGTCAGCAAATTTGTTGCCTTCGCCTTCACAGGTTCCTCTTCGATGCTTTCTGAAGCGATCCACTCCGTCGCCGATTCAGGAAACCAGATCCTTTTGCTTATTGGTAATAAGCGCAGCCATAAGGCAGCTGATGCGCATCATCCCTTCGGATATGGCCGTCGCCGGTATGTCTATGGCTTTGTGGTGTCCATCGTGCTCTTCATGGTTGGCGGCGTCTTTTCCCTTTATGAAGGCATTCATAAGTGGCAGCACCCCGAGGGTCTTCAAGACTGGTGGATTGCCGTTGTCGTGCTCGTTATGGCAATCGGACTTGAAGGATTTTCTTTTCGTACGGCCATTCGTGAAGCGAATAAATCACGAGGCAAGCGGTCGTTCTTTCGTTTCGTGAGAGATGCGCGTCAGCCAGAACTCCCAGTGATCTTGCTTGAAGATGCGGGAGCTCTTGTTGGTCTTGTTTTCGCCTTGTTCGGTGTCGGTCTTGCAGTGATCACGGGCAATGGCCGATTCGACGCGATGGGAGCCATGGCTGTTGGAACTTTGCTGATCGTCATTGCAATCTTTCTTGCAATCGAAATGACGGCAATGCTGGTCGGGGAGAGTGCTCTTCCCGAAGAGGTCGCAGCAATCCGTGCAGCACTTGAATCCTCGCCCGGAGTGCTTCGAGTCATACATCTGCGCACGATTCACGTGGGTCCAGACGAGTTACTTGTTGGTGCCAAGATTGCTGTCGCTCACAGCAATACCGGTACCGAGATAGCCCAAGATATTGACGATGCCGAAAAGGCGCTACGGGCAGCAGTGCCGAGTGCGCGCTATATCTTCTTAGAGCCGGATATCGATCGGGCCCCGACACAAACCCCGACCTAAACCCCGATCGCATAGGTAGCGCATCGGATAGGTGGCGCACATCGCAACCTTGACACGCTCGAATCCGGCAAACTAGATTCCATCGGTGAACGATCCCCTCGCAGACTCAACCTGGTTGGATCATGCCTTGGCAGCCAAGGGTTTCATGCCTGCTGACGAAGGCCTGCTGCTGCACCAGGTGGCACTGGAACGCCTCCCTTACGGCCCCGCTCTTGAAATCGGTTCATATTGCGGCAAATCCGCCGTGTATCTGGGTGCTGCAGCCAAACACGTTGGTGGTGTGGTCTTCAGCGTGGATCACCATCGTGGCTCTGAGGAGAACCAGTCCGGCTGGGAGCACCATGACCAGACCCTGGTCGACCCTGAGCTCGCGCAGATGGACACCATGCCAACCTTTCGCCGCACCTTGGCCCATGCAGGGCTGGAGCAGCAGGTGGTAGCCATCGTCGGGGCCAGCGCCACGGTGGCGCTGCACTGGCGCACCCCCTTGTCATTGCTGTTTATAGACGGAGGGCATGGAGAGGAACCGGCGCAAGCTGATTACTCCGGCTGGGCACCCTGGGTGATGTTTGGCGGCGTGTTGGCGATTCACGATGTTTTCCCTGATCCCGCTGATGGAGGTCAAGCGCCCTACCATGTCTTCCAGCGAGCAGTGGCGAGCGGCAGCTTCACCGAAATGACTACCCTTGGCTCGTTGCGACTGCTATCGCGTACGTCCGGACAAGCTGGGGACCGGGTCCAATGATGGGCAGCCGCACTCCAGTGCGAATTCGCCAAGGGACAGTCCAAAATTATCCCCACGCATGATGCCCGAAGCCGCGGTGCACTGACCGGAACTGGCACCTAGGGCGTCGACAGCAAGAATCACTGCGGCAGCGGTATAGGTGGTGTGCTCCACTGGCCAATACTGGTTTTGCGTTGGTCCCTCACCAAACACCCAGCCTGTCCAATACCGCCCGCGTTCATCGCGCAGGTGCTGCATGTCGGCGAGCAGAGTCAAGGCCCGCCCGTGGTCACCGATCGCATCGAGGGCCATCGCCAACTCGCAGGTTTCAGCGCCGGTCACCCACGGATTGGTGTCAACGCACCGAATTCCCAATCCGTCAACGACAAAGTCCTCCCAGCGGGAGGCCAACAAGTCTCTTGCGCGTTGGCCGCGCACTGCACCGCCCAAGATCGGGTAGTACCAGTCCATGGAGAACGTCGACTTGTCTGCGAAGCTCGAAGGGTGCTCCCTGATCGCATGCCCCAATCGGCCGCCAGCTAGTTCCCATTCCGGTTGGGGATGGTCGAGCAATTCCGCGATCGCAAGTCCGGCACGTAAGGACTGATGAATGCTCGAGGATCCCGCCAGTAGCGCGAAACTCTCAGTTGGCGTCCAGTTGATGCCGCCGAAGGCAAGCTGCTGTGAGACCACCCAATCCAGTCCCGCCCTGATGGCCGGCCAGAATTGCTCGACGAATGCCCGATCCCCGCGTATCAACCAGTGGTGCCAGATGCCAACAGCGAGGTAGGCAGACATGTTGACTTCGGCTCGATCATCCATCACCTCGCCGCCGACAATCTTCATTGGCCACGAGCCGTCGGAGCGCTGCATAGTGGGGACCCAAGCGTAGGCACGTTCAGCGGCCTTGACTTCACCGCCGACAAGCATCGCCATGGCTGCTTCAACATGGTTCCAGATGTCGGTGTGCTCGCCTGCAGCGAACGGCACCGCGCCGCAGGGTTCCTGCACTGCAGCGATCGCGGATGCAGTCTGGGCCACTTCGGCAGCGGTCATGATGCCTGCGATGCTGGGGATCTGCGCGCGAGGGTTCATTCTGAAACTGGCTTTCGGAAGTACAACACCAGGCTCTTGCCGATCAGCGGATCCAAAATCCATCCCGCGAACTTGAGGATTCGGGGCTGATGCACGATCTCCCAAACCAGCATCCGGTGATAGGCGCGCACGAGTGGATGATCATCCCTAGTGACGCCAACAGCGCATTTGATCCACCAGTACGGGGAGTGCAGTCCGTGTGCATAGCTGCGGCCTTCGTAGGAGAGACCAGCCTGACGCATCTTGTCGATGAGTTCGGTATCTGTATAGATACGAATGTGGCCGCCTTCAACTTCGTGATACTCAGCAGACAAGCGCCAATTGATCACCTCGGGCAACCATCGAGGCACGGAAACCGCCATCGTTCCACCCGGCCCAAGCACGCGCACCAACTCGCGGATCGCATCGACATCAGTTGCAATGTGTTCAAGTACCTCTGCAGCTACAACCCGGTCGAACTCCCCGTCATCAAAGGGCAAATGCATCGCATCGCCCTGTTGAATAGTCGCTTCGGCACCTATAGGAACTTCGTTTGCATCTCGCATGTAACTGAAGACCTGCTGCACTTCTGCGAGCTCTTGGGCATCCATGTCAAACGCAACGACCACGCCGCCCCTTCGGTACATCTCGAAGGCGTGGCGTCCAGCACCGCATCCCATATCCAGGATGCGATCCCCGGCAACCAAACCGAGCCGATCGAAGTCAACGGTGAGCATGCGCAGAGCCTTGTTTCACGAGACGTTCGCTTTGGTATTCGGTGATGACCTCCGCGTATGCGGCGGCCACTTTCAGCGCGACAACCTTCCAACTGAACAGCTCGAGCACTCGGCGCCGCCCAGCTTCACCCATGCGCTCCCGGCGCTGCGGATCATCCAGCAGTTTCCCTAGCGCGGCAACGAGTTCTTCGACATCTCCTGGAGTTACCAGATCAGCACACAGGCCATCGGGGCCAACCACTTCAGGGATAGCGCCGGCACGTGAGACGACAAGCGGAGTCTGGCAGGCCATCAGCTCAGCTGTCGGCAACGAGAAACCCTCGTAGAGAGAAGGCACGCAGGCCACTTCAGCCGATCCCATGATCTGCACGAGTTCGGCATCACTCACACCACTGACGAAGCGCACTGAGGCTTGGATGCCAAGGGATTCGATGAGTTGCTCGGTGCGGCCGCCAGGCTGCGGCTTGGTCACGAGCAGCAGTTCAAGTTCGCGATCCACCTGCAGTTTCGCAAACGCTTCCAACAGCGTGGAAATGCCCTTAACCGGCGCATCCGCACTGGCCATCGCCAAGATTCGGCCTGGTACCCGCGCGGTCGTTGGGGGAACGAAGCAGTCATCGACTCCGAGCAGGATTGGCTGCATTCGTGAAGGCTCCACACCGAAGTCACGCTCGATATCGACCATCGATACGTGCGACGGCGTAAGAATTCGGCGCGCTTGGCGAGCGACCTTCGCTTGCATGCGCACGAAGCCGTACCAGCGCATGAGCGTGAACTTCCGCCAGAGATTGCGCGTTGATGCAATGTCTATTCGGCGATCGAAAGAAATGGGATGGTGAATCGTCACAATGAGCGGAAGGCCGTTGCGTTCGATATCGAGCATTCCGTAGCCCAGAGTCTGGTTGTCGTGGGCAATGTCGAACTCACTCGCGCGCTCCTTGAGCAAGCTCGCCACCCGAAGACTGAAGGTCTTGGGCTCAGGAAAGCCAGCCACGCACATCGTCGCAAACTCTTCGACGTCAATGCGATCACGAAACTCGCGTGGCGCGGGAACGCGAAAAGGATCGGGGTCGCGATAGAGATCAAGACTTGGAACTTGTGTCAGCACGACACCTTCGTCAAGCTCTGGATACGGTTGTCCCGAGAAGACTTCGACGCTGTGACCGAGCGCTACCAATTCGCGACTCAGGTGTCGAATATAGATTCCCTGACCGCCGCAGTGCGGCTTGCTTCGATACGACAGCAGTGCAATGCGCATCGACTTCAACCTCACTCTCGATTGCTTCGCAGCAGGGACTGCACAATCACAATACAGAGACGTATTCTAGGTTTCCTGAATTTTCGGCGAAAGCGTCGGTCATGAAACCTGAATGGCTGGTGTGGTCAAGATGATCTCGAACAGGCAAACCTCCACCCTTGGGTGGGATACGCGATCAAAGTAGTTGAGGTCGCAATTCCTGACACGAACTCAAGGAAGTTGAGACACGTCGCGGATTGTGAAGAAACGCTGTTCTTCTGGCACACTAGGTCTCGTCGGACCAACGAAGCCTCGTGACGTTCGCGCCCATTTTCCGAACAATTCACGAGGAGACATACATGTCTGTGTTCAAAGCCGATGGCACCCCTGATTTCAAGGTTGCTGACCTGAACTTGGCCGAGTTTGGCCGCGACGAAATCCGACTTGCTGAGCATGAAATGCCTGGCCTGATGGCGATGCGCTCACAGTTTGGTCAAACCAAGCCACTGACCGGCGCTCGCATCACTGGTTCACTTCATATGACCATCCAGACCGCAGTGCTCATTGAAACCCTTGTTGATCTTGGCGCTGATGTGCGCTGGGCTTCATGCAATATCTTCTCAACCCAAGATCACGCCGCAGCAGCAATTGTTATTGGACGCGACGGCACGATCGATAAGCCAAACGGTGTTCCTGTCTATGCCTGGAAGGGCGAGTCACTCGAGGAATACTGGTGGTGCACCGAGCAGATCTTGATGTGGCCAGGTGGCAAGGGTCCAAACATGATCCTTGACGACGGTGGCGACGCGACCATGCTCGTTCACAAGGGCACGGAATTCGAAGCTGCAGGTTTGGTTCCAACGGCTGACGAAAACACTTCCGAGGAATACGCAGTTGTTCTCGAAACCCTTCGCCGCTCACTCATCGAAGATGCAACTCGCTGGACCGTTATTGGTCAGGGCATCATGGGCGTCACCGAAGAAACCACCACTGGTGTTCATCGCCTCTACGAAATGATGCGCGATAACGCACTGCTCTTCCCGGCGATCAACGTGAACGACTCTGTTACCAAGAGCAAGTTCGATAATAAGTACGGCTGCCGTCACTCACTCATTGATGGGCTCAACCGCGCAACTGACGTCATGATCGGCGGCAAGGTTGCTGTGGTTTGTGGTTTCGGCGATGTGGGCAAGGGTTCAGCAGATTCACTTCGGGGCCAGGGCGCTCGCGTCATCGTTACCGAAGTTGATCCAATTTGTGCGCTTCAGGCAGCAATGGACGGCTACCAAGTTGCTCGCCTTGAAGATGTCATCGGTCTAGCTGACATCTTCATCACCGCAACTGGTTGCTACGACGTGATCAACAAAGATCACATGGCATTGATGAAGCACCAGGCAATCGTTGCCAACATTGGTCACTTCGATAATGAAATTGACATCGCTGGATTGACTGCTATTCCAGGCATCATCCGCAAGACGATCAAGCCGCAGGTTGACGAGTGGACCTTCCCAGATGGTCACACGATCATCATGTTGTCCGAAGGTCGCTTGATGAACCTTGGTAACGCAACAGGCCACCCATCATTCGTGATGAGCAACTCGTTCACCAACCAGGTGTTGGCACAGATTGAACTCTTCACCAAGCTTGATCAGTACCCACTAGGTGTGTACGTACTTCCCAAGCACCTTGATGAAATGGTTGCGCGTCTTCACCTCGATGCCCTTGGTGTCGGGCTCACCGAACTCACCAAGCAGCAGGCTGAGTACTTGGGCGTGGATGTTGCAGGGCCTTATAAGCCAGAGCACTACCGCTACTAATCTCGAAGTTGTAAATAGAGCTCGAACAGGGTGGATGTCTCTCACGAGATGTCCACCCTGTTCGGTTTTGTAACGCCTATTTCGTTTGTACCTCTGACATGAACTAGGACCCAACCCTGACATGAATCCGACCCGCTTCAGGTCACGCAGCCGAGTGGGCTGGTCGTTCGTGGTGCCTACCTTGACTGTCTTGACCTTCTTGCCTACTTCGGCGCTCTTGCAGAATCGCCCTGGGATGGAGTGGCTGCCTGGGCCGCAGGTGCCGCTATGCCCGTCAGGACGAGTGCTGCGATGCCGATGGTGATTGCGCGCTTCATGTTTCTCCTATGCCTTGCCGCTACAGGTTGCGATGACGTAAGCACCTGACGGCAAATAGGCCGCCTCCCGGTTCATCTGCGGACACAGACGAGGGGGCCAGGATCCAAGATCCCGGCCCCCTCGTCTTACGTATCGAACTACATGAACTTCGCCTGCCAGGCATCGCCGAGTGAATCAGTGAGCAGGTCGGTAGCCGCAATCTGCTTCTTGGTCAACGGCTGCACGTTGTTGCCGTCCGTCTCAAGTTCCACAATCTGAATGAAGTTCCCGAATAGGCGAACGGTCGTGTACTCGTGGTCGGCGAATTTCGTGGCCGGGTCACTGAGGATCGTCTCGGAGTTCACCCACAAGAATGCGTCGCCGTCCTTGGCCTTCTTTGTGCCATTGGTCAGCTTCGTCGTGATGGTTACGTCTGCATCTTCCTGCCCGGAGCAGGTAGGTGTGTGCTGGCCTTCGCAGCCCTTGATCTTCGACACGAGTCCGTCATAGGCCATCTTCGCCTGCTTCTCGTTCGCGTACCAGTGGATCTCCTGCGAGATCATGAAGACGTTCTTGCTGCTGAGGCTGAGCACCTCTGAAGACACGAGATTTCCGGCGGCCTTGCCCTTGATCTCGGCATCACCCGTGAGATCACATAGCCAAGGTGCGTCGGGCGTTCCCGTGGCTGAGCTTGATACCCCGAAGTTCGAGGCCCTCTGCTTGCCGATGCCAACGAGCTTCGCCTGCGTGCCGTCGAGCATGACTGAGTAGGCGTCGGCAACCGTGGCTGGCGAGAGCGAAGCAGCGTGCGCAGGCGCTGCGGTCAATGTGAGGGCGGTTGCTGCGGCTGCGGCTGCGGCCGTCAGCGTGAGAGCGCGAGAAATGCGCATGCCTGACTCCAATTCCGTGAGGTGTGAACTTAAGGGAATCATATATATTGCCCCTGTCCGCGAGTGTCTCCCTCCTCGCGGATCGTCACGATAGTTGCGTCTTTACCTTCGACATTTGCCGACGATGCGCTCACAGTTCCCTTACCGGTTTCGCCATCGCTCTTGCGAATTTCGATGGTTGCATCGCTTGGGATTTCAAATGTTGTGCCAATACGCGTTTGCATGCCCAGCATTGCTAGGGCAGCAGGATTGGCCGTCACGATTGTGTTGTCTTTCGCCACCACCAGGACTCCATCGCTCATCGTTGCAATGATTTGTGTGAATGGTTCGGTGTCGAGATTATTGCGATCCTGCTTTCGGGCTCGCTCACTGACATCAGCACGACCGATTGCACGTTCCGTCGTTAGGGCCATCAGGCCAACCAAAATCGTGATGGCAAGGGTGAGTGCAAGTTCTGCAACCACCAGAATCTTCCAATTGTCATCTCCGCGGTTTGATGCAAGAGATGATCCAAGGTGAGCGGCAGCGATTGAGTTCGACATCTCTTCGTCGGTTTCCTTGTATTGCGAAGAATTCATGATCGCCTTGACCTGACTTGCGGTGTTTCCACCCGCAAGAGCTGCAGCGACGGCTTTTTCAGCCACCGCTGTATAGGCCAGAGTGGAAGCTTCCAACTCCTTGATCCCGGGGGAGAAAGTGGTCTTAATCTTCTTGAGTTCTGTGGGGAATCCCGGGTTTAGGGAGCTGATCGCACTTTGCATGACCTGGCCACCGTTGGAGATGTAGCCGTCGCTGGCTGCATTAAGTTGATACCTCAAAGCTTCGCGGTTGGCTTCAACATCCTTGATCAGCAGAGCCTGAGCGGTATAGCCGTGAATTTGATCCACGTTGTTGGATGACAAGTTGAACCAAGTCAGTCCAATGATCACAGGTAGAACCGTCAAGACAACGAAAGTCGTCCGCCGACGGATCTTGCTCCGTTGATTCCTTGATGCTGACTTGCGATCTCGTTTAGCTGCCATCCGACATTCGTGCCTTCCTCGTGGATTTATGAAGGTTACCGGCTTGCGGGGTCCTTTGTGCGGGGATTGTGGTGATCCGTAACGATTCAAGAGCAGTTGCTGGGTTGATCTGGGCGAGTGGGGCGCCGAGGTGGCACGATGGGGGTATGAACACTGAGGCAGAACACGGATCCCTAGGCAAGGTTCTCGTTGTCGACGATGATGCTGCTTTGTCTGAAATGTTGGGCATCGTGCTTCGCCAGGAGGGGTTTGCCCCATTCTTTTGCCGAGATGGAGCCAAGGCGGTCGATGCTTTTCGAGCGTTGAAGCCGGATGTTGTACTGCTTGACGTCATGTTGCCTGGAATGAGCGGCATTGAGATTTGCCGGATTATCCGCCAAGAGTCTGGCGTGCCGATCGTCATGCTCACTGCCAAGACAGACACTGTCGATGTAGTTCAAGGCCTTGAATCAGGTGCTGATGACTACATCGTGAAGCCGTTCAAACCAAAGGAGCTCATCGCTCGCTTGCGGGTTCGTGTGCGCCGAGTTGACGCTGGATCCGTAGCGGCGCTAGCAATAGGTGATTTAGAAATCGATGTTAAAGGACACAAGGTCGCTCGGGCAGGCCAGCCACTTTCGCTCACTCCTCTTGAGTTTGATCTTTTAGTCTGTTTGGCACGTAAGCCTGGTCAAGTCTTCTCGCGCCAAGTGCTGCTGCAGGAGGTCTGGGGTTATCAGCACGCTGCCGATACGCGTTTAGTGAATGTTCACGTGCAACGCTTGCGTTCAAAAGTGGAACATGATGCCGAAAATCCTGTGTACGTTTTAACGGTCCGCGGTATTGGCTATAAGGCGGGCCCCGCTTGACCACCCTTGTCCAAGCATGGCACCGAGTTGCACACAGTTTTCACTGGGCAAGTCAGCCCTTTAGGTGGATCAGAAACAAATGGCGAGGCTCATTGCTGTTGCGCATCACCGCCATCACGCTCATAGCGTCGGGACTTGTTCTCACCGTGCTGGGTTTTTCATTACTCAGCAAGGTGTCGACTGGATTAATGGACACGAAGCAGCAATCCTCACTATCTGAGGCAACTGCTGGGCATGTTGAAGCGCAACGAGTTATTGAAACAGCTGATGCGGCACCGACAGCGCCGTCACCTGCCCGACTCGTGGACCAAGTTGTCGCGAACCTGGCTTCTAGGAGTGGATCTCCCGCTCAATTTGATGTGCTGTTACTCGCCGCAATTCCAGGGCAGCTACTTCCAGAGCGTGGAACAAATCTGGTTTCCACAACGAGTATTAGCGGAGATATTCGCAAGGTCATTGCTGACACTCAGGAACAGTCCTGGGTGTACGGGCCGATTAATTACATTGATGGCACCAGTGTTCCTGGGTTGATAGTTGGAGCGCCACTTCAGATTAAGTCTCTTGGTAAGTACAACTTGTTCTACCTGTTTCCGCTGACCCAAGAACAGCAAACCTTGGATCTCGTACGAGGTTCGGTACTCATCACCGGAGCCTTGCTCTTGATTTTGCTGACGGTAATCGCGCGAATTATTACCCGACTCGTGGTGAATCCTGTTCGTCAAGCAGCCCGAACCGCTGCGCTCCTTGCTGAAGGTCAGCTTTCCGAGCGAATGCCAGTACGTGGAGATGATGAACTCGCACAACTCGCCACCACGTTTAATGACATGGCGGCAAGTCTGCAGCAGCAGATTAAACAGCTAGAAGAACTCTCACGCGTGCAGCAACGTTTCGTGGCTGACGTTTCGCACGAGTTGCGCACTCCGTTAACAACAGTTCGCATGGCTGCGGATTTGATGTTTGAAAATCGTGCGGACTTTGATCCCACAACTGCACGTGCCGCAGAGTTGCTCCAAAATCAACTCGATCGATTTGAAGAGCTACTCACCGACCTCCTTGAGATTTCACGTTTTGACGCTGGCGTTGCTGCTTTGGATATCGACAGTTGGGATCTGGGTGAGCTCATTGATCGAACGGTCGAAATCGCAGAGCCGCTAGCGCTACGAACGAGCACTCAAGTTGAAGTCAATCGTGTTACACACTCAAACATGATCACGGCAGATCGACGTCGTATCTATCGAATCGTTCGAAACCTCCTTGAAAACGCAATCGAACACAGTGAGGGTCGAAAGGTTGTGATTTCTGTTGCTGTCGATGAAGACGCCGCAGCCGTGACTGTGCGCGATTTAGGCGTGGGCCTGCGACCAGGGGAAGCAGCCCTAGTTTTCAATCGGTTCTGGCGAGCAGACCCCGCTCGAGCACGCACGATGGGGGGAACCGGACTGGGCCTTGCGATCGCGTTCGAAGACGCTCGGCTGCACGGCGGTTGGCTAGAGGCCTGGGGTGAGCCTGGCCAAGGTTCGTGTTTTAGGTTGTCTCTTCCGCGTATTGCCCGCAGTTCATTCTCGGAGTCTCCGCTGCCACTTATTCCAGAAGGCTTCATCGGGATTGAATCGTCAACATCTTCGGGGCTCATGCTCGATACCCTGCCGCAACCTCCCGCAGATGCGTTTCGATTCGGCCCCAAGGCAGGTGCGTAATGAAGAAACTCCTGTCGACTCCTTTACTTCTGGTGAGTGGTCTGGTGCTTTCAGGCTGTGGCCTTGTGCCTTGGTCAGTAACGGCGCAAGTTCCAACAGGCAGTTCGGTTCAACAAGGGGATGCGAGCGGGCTCGACCAGCAGGATCAATTTATTCGGGTTATCCCGCAAGGTCCACGAACTGGCATGTCTGCCGTACAGGTGGTGCAAGGTTTCTTGGATGCTTCAGCAGCAGCGGAAGCTGATCATGCTGTTGCCCGCGACTATTTAACGTCTGAGGCTGCAGCGCGCTGGAAGCCGGATGCTGGGGTCCAAGTATTTAAAGGAACCCCCGAGTTAACTTTGAGTGGTACGAATGTTCTTTTCTCTGCGCCCCTTGAGGGAAAGATTTCCGAGAAAGGAAGCTATGCAATCGCCCAAGGCGCTAGCACATTGAGCGCGAAGTTCTCGCTCGTTCGCCAAGACGGGCAATGGCGGATTAATGATTTACCCCAAGGACTAGAGCTTTCAACTGTTGACATGCAACGCGCCTATCGATCACTTTCTGTCTTTTACTTCAATCCACAATTCAACACGTTGGTGCCAGACTCCAGAATGATTCCTGTGCCAGGAAATGGATTGGCAACAGGACTGATGGAAGCCCTGCTCGCTGGTCCAAATGAGTGGCTTGCACCCGCAGTACGAAATGCCTTCACCCTCGGCATAGGTCTAAATTTCAGAAATGTCCCGATTGAAAACGGAATAGCAAGAGTTGATCTCACTGCTGACGCAGGTTCAGCAGCTGATGAGTCTCGCAGGGCAATGGCTCAGCAAATTGTTTGGACGATGCGCCAAGTTCCAGAAGTGCGAGCAGTAGCGATAACTACTGGTGGTCAGATTTTTGCGATACCGGGTGTTCCGTATCCGATTCCGCGTGACCAATGGCCCCAGATCGATCCATCTGGGCTGCAATCTGGAGCCAGTGCAGTAGTTGCAAGTTGGAGTGGGGTTCTCCAACTTAATCGTCTCAGTAGCGCGCGAATCGCAGGGAACCCAAGCGCTACTAATTCCGCATTAGTTCAAGTTGTATCCAATGATTCAGGTACGATGCTCGCGGCAATTGATGTTCTTGGCCGGGTGTGGAGCACCACTCTTGATTCAAATCCGACGTGGTCGCAACTACCCATCACTCGCGCAGTGCAATGGCTGCATTTCGATCCGAGCGGCGGACTTTGGATTTGGAATGAAATGAGCGGACTCGCGGTTTGGGATGCGCCAGGACCGCTGAAACCCATTCCAGTTCAAGGGCTTCCGGCAGGAGCCACTGTCATCAAGGCAGTGCCTTCTCGTGATGGTTCACGAGTCGCACTCGTCACCCGTTCGGGAACTAATACATCGCTCTATCTCGCGCGAATAATTCAAGATGTAGAGACCAGTGCCCGCATAATCTCTGCGCCGTTGAGACTTGCTCGGTCGGTCAACGGCTTCGTTGACGTGGATTGGTCGGGAGCAAACTCGGTGGCTTTCATCGCAAGGTTGGGTTCAGGGGCGCTGCAGGTCTTCGATCTTGATCTTGCGCCTGGCACTCTCGTTGCACAGGGTGGGCCAGATAGACCAGATTCCATTGCATCAGCACCAGGACTTCCTGTACTTATTTCAGCCAATAACGGGCTTATTTATCAACTCGATGCGGGATCGTGGACTTCTCGCCTTAACGCCTGGTCGCCTTCGTACCCGAGTTAGTGAGTTATCCCCAGCCGCGTAGAAACACATTGAAGTCTTAGCGTGCGCCTTCCAAGATTGACCATGATCAATCGGTTTTTGGCAAGGATTCAGCAATCGGCTCGGGATTGTTCTGATGTAATTTTTTCTCGATGCTGCGTTGCATGCGATCGTGATGGAACGTTATTGTGCGCCCGCTGCCGCGGACTCATACCAATGCTGGCGCAGCAACGTGAGGCTCACAACGAATTATGGTTTGGGGCACCTTACGAGTCGGTCATTCGAGAAATGATCAACGCGCACAAAGATCACGGCATTCGAGCCTTATCCAAAGAGCTCGGATTGGTATTAGGGCGGGCGATTTGGTCGGCGGCCTTGTCGAGTTCAACAACGCGCCCGTTATTACTTGTGCCTGTTCCACCACATCGAGCGTCGGTGATGAGGCGTGGACGGGATAGTTCTTTTGAGATTGCGGTGCATGCAGCGAGAATCACTTCAGCTCGAGGAATGCCTTGCGAAGTCGCACCGCTACTTTTCAGGTTGCATGAGACGTCCCGCAGCGCGGGGAAAACCATCAAGGACAGGCGCGAAGTGCACGGATCATTTGCAGTGAAGTCAAAGTTGGCGAAGCCAACCCGAGTTATGGTTGTCGATGACATTGTGACTACTGGCGCCACTACGCAAGAAGCTGTTCGTGCGTTGCTGGCTGCGGGGGTAGGCGTGGATGCGATTGCCTGCATAGCCAGCACGTCGCTGCGGCGCTAGGTCGTACGTCACGCAGAGGCTAGGTCAAACGGGTAATACCTTCCTGCACACCTTTGACGACAGCTTCCATCCGTGACTTAGCCGGAAGTTTTTCCAAGATGCTTCGCACATGATTTTTCACAGTGTTCTCACTGATGCCAAGTGAACTCGCGATCTCCCGATTAGATAAACCAGCTGCCATGGCATGCAGAACTTCGCGCTCACGTCGAGTCAATTGCGGACCACTCCAGACCGGGCCTGCATGTGCATCAACGAGATCCTCGGGGATCAGGTCGGCATACCAGCAGTCCATCAGGGTGCCTCGGTGTGAGAGTCCGCGTCGCATGATTTGGTTATGGACCGAGAAGCCAGACTGCTGCGCCACTGAACGTGCCGCCTCGTTTCCGATGAAGGCCCGCCAGGTGATGACGTTTAGACGCAAGGAGCTGAAACCCCATCGGCAGGCCAGTCGAACAGCTCGAGTCGCAATCCCTCTGCCTCGCAATTCAGGGGCGACCAGGAAGCGAACGCGCGCAATGCCCTCTTGCTCGGATTCCAGGACAACAGATCCACACCAGCGATTCTCAGTGTCAGCAATGACCCAGGTTGGTTCATCCCACCAATAGACCGGGTTGTTCACCTTTTGGGTCCAGGAGAAGGCATCGTGCTCGGTATATGGACTGGGAAGATTGGTCCAGCGAGCTACTTCAGGGTCTTGGCAGCCGATAGCCATGGTGGCAATATCGTGATTCTCGGGCAGGCGCAGCAGTACGACGCCGTCAGTCAATGTCGGCGGATTTCGGTTCGCCACGGGCCGTGACACAGGGGACACAGGCAGCAGTCTTGCAGGCAGCAGGGCTCCTCCGGGGAGGTCCCCTACGATGGAGTCTCAGTCTGGTTTCCCCAAAGGGGGATTCCACGAAGGAAAGGTCACATCACCGTGGGCGTGCTCGACAAGATTCTGCGTGCTGGAGAAGGCAAGATTCTTCGCCGCCTGCATGCAATTGCCGAAGCTGTGAACGCGATCGAGGAGAACTATGTCTCCTTGAGTGATGCTGAATTGCGAGCGCTCACTGACGAATATAAAGAGCGATACGCGGGCGGCGAGAGCCTTGACGATCTGATGCCCGAGGCCTT
The DNA here is from genome assembly GCA_044240165.1 of Candidatus Nanopelagicales bacterium. Taxonomy (GTDB): domain Bacteria; phylum Actinomycetota; class Actinomycetes; order S36-B12; family S36-B12; genus UBA11398. Next base: position 4,924 of record JBIIAA010000014.1, on the reverse strand, counting down.
CGCCACAGTGCGCGAAGCAGCCAAGCGCACTATTAGGCAACGCCACTTTGATGTGCAGATCATGGGTGGAGCAGCACTGCACTCAGGAAATATTGCCGAGATGAAAACCGGCGAGGGTAAAACCCTTGTCGCAACGTTGCCTTCGTACCTCAATGCTCTTAGCGGCAAGGGCGTCCACGTCGTGACGGTCAATGATTACTTGGCCGAACGAGACTCAGAGCGCATGGGGCGCATTCATAAGTTCCTTGGACTTGAAGTCGGTGTGATTTTGTCGCACATGACTCCGGCCGAACGCAAAGTGCAATACGACGCTGACATCACTTACGGCACAAATAATGAATTCGGTTTTGACTACCTGCGCGACAACATGGCCTGGAGCAGCGAAGAACTCGTGCAGCGAGGTCATCATTTTGCTGTGGTCGATGAAGTTGACTCGATCTTGATTGACGAAGCCCGTACTCCTTTGATCATTAGTGGACCAGCTGATCAAGCCACGACGTGGTACGCAGAATTTGCTCGCATCGCGAACATTCTCAAAATCGACCACGATTACGAAATCGATGAGAAAAAGAAGACGGTGGGCGTGCTTGAGGCCGCAATTGACGCGGTAGAAGATCAAATCGGTATCGACAATTTGTACGACACAGTCAATACGCCACTCGTTGGATACCTTAACAATGCAATCCGGGCGAAGGAACTCTTCAAAAAGGATCGCGACTATGTCGTCATGGATGGTGAAGTGCTGATCGTTGATGAGCACACCGGGCGCATTTTGGCCGGACGCCGCTACAACGAAGGTTTGCACCAGTCAATCGAAGCCAAAGAAGGCGTCGAAATTAAGGCTGAGAACCAAACATTGGCGACAGTCACGCTGCAGAACTTCTTCCGTTTGTATGGCCGCCTTTCAGGGATGACAGGCACGGCTATGACCGAAGCCAACGAGTTCTCTCAGATTTACAACCTTGGCGTAGTGCAGATCCCAACCAACCGAGACATGATCCGTCTCGATCAAGCAGATGCGATCTACCGCACCGAAGAAGCAAAATTGCAGGCAGTTATCGCCGACATTGTTGGACGCCATGCCAATGGTCAGCCCGTTCTCGTTGGTACGACATCTGTTGAGAAGTCTGAGAACTTGAGCAAGCTGCTTCGCCAAAATGGTGTGCCACATGAAGTATTGAATGCGAAATACCATGATCGCGAAGCGCAGATTGTTGCCCAAGCTGGGCGAAAAGGCGCTGTCACCGTTTCCACCAACATGGCAGGTCGAGGCACAGACATCATGCTCGGCGGCAATCCAGAAACCATGGCCACAGCGGCACTTGCCCAGCGCGGACTCTCGCTGAGTGAGGAACCGGATGCGTACGACGCAGCCTGGTCGGGTGCTCTAGAGCAAGCGACTGCAGCCGTTGCAGCTGAGCATGCCGAAGTGATTGCTGCTGGCGGTTTGTATGTGCTTGGCACTGAACGCCATGAGTCGCGGCGAATTGATAACCAGTTGCGTGGACGATCTGGACGTCAGGGCGATCCGGGCGCTTCGCAGTTCTACCTGTCACTTGAAGACGACCTCATGCGACTATTCAAGTCAGACATGGTTGATGCCTTCTTGCGGCGTTTTAACGTGCCAGATGATGTGCCGATTGAAGCCAAGATGGTCAGCAATGCCATTCGAAGTGCCCAAGGCCAAGTTGAAGCGCGCAACTTCGAAATTCGTAAAGATGTCTTGAAGTACGACGATGTACTCAATCGCCAACGTTTGGTTGTCTATGCAGAGCGCCGACGTGTTCTTGAAGGCGAAGATATTGAAGAGCAAGTCCGTAGTTTCATCTCTGACACCGTTGATAGTTATGTTCGAGGTGCGACAGCTGCGGGCTATGCAGAGGATTGGGATCTTGATCAACTCTGGACTGCTCTGAAGCAGTTGTACCCAATCGAATTGACCATTCCAGAAATTATTGAAGCAGGCGGCGGTGATCGTGGCGGACTCAGCACAGACTTCCTCGCGCGTGAATTAGTCGACGACGCCCAGGCTTCGTATGACGATCGTGAAGAGTCCTTGGGTGACGAAGTGACTCGTGAACTTGAGCGACGAGTGATTTTGTCAGTTCTGGATCGCAAGTGGCGCGAACACTTGTATGAAATGGACTACCTACGTGACGGCATTGGCTTGCGCGCGATGGCGCAAAAAGATCCACTGATTGAATATCAGCGCGAAGGTTTCGACCTCTTCAACGCGATGATGGATGGAATCAAAGAAGAGACCGTTGGTTACCTGTTCAATGTTCAGGTTGAAGTGCAGGAATCAAGCGAAGGTCTCGTTGAAGTCAACGCTGAAGGTCTAGAAGTGGCTGCGCACGCTGAAGTCATTGCACCAGGACTGACACCTACGCGACCAACGCATTTGGAATACAGCGCACCAAGTGAAGACGGTGGGGTTGAGCGTGAATCTGTGGACCTCCCGGTTGAAATCGATCCCAACGCTAGCCGTGCTGAGCGCCGGCGGATTGAGCGCGAAAATCGTAAACTCGAGTAGAGATTTCTAGCCGATAGCGATTGCTGTCACTTGCCAGATTTCGTTCAGAGCCTCAAAGCGCATGGCCACTGCGCGGCCGCGGCCTGCGCCCACGAGCACTGCTGATGTTTCTGCAACGCCGGGGGCTACCGGGCAGACCCTGATCGCACGTACTTGCTGGAGGGATCGGGTGGCGGCTCTGGCATCGCGCCCATGAATTGCGCTGGGGTGTCGTTGCGCTGCTTTTCCTCGCGCAGCCAACATTGCCAGTTGGCGCTTTTCCACCCACTTCGTGAGTTGTTGTGGTGGCCGATCACCCGAAGCCACCTCTGCAATTGCCCGAGCCATTCGGGCCACCCACATTGGCGGCGGAACAGCGGATCCACCCGTGAGCACAGCGGGTCCAAAGTCGGCTGTGCGCGTGGTTGTTTCTGGACCTGATCCAACTAGGCGCAGGTGTCGAGGCGCAGGTGGGACAGCCTCAATGCCGGGTGCGATTTCCCAAACGAGAGGAAGTACAAGTTGGTCGCCTTCAGCTAAGACAATGGCGAGTAGGGGTGCGGGCAAGCGATCTAACAACGTGGACACGGCGGGCTCCTTGCCGCTCGGCCGCGGTCGGGGGATCACGGGGTAGTGATGCTTCTGTTTACTTGCGTTTGATGGTGTTTGCCTTTCTACGGTGTCACCATCACTCGTGTCAACGGGGTGTGGATGAGGCAGGTCGGCTGTGGACAAAGGATTTGCCAAAACATCGGGTTGTTCGTAACTGTTCATAGTTGTGGTGTTCCTTAGAAAGCATGTGACTAAACACGACCTCGAATCTTCTTACCCAGTCCGAACCTTTCAAGGTGATGTCTGGCAGGAAGCACAAGCGCTACTGGGCGCTGAAGAACGCCGGGAACTCTTCGATGATGCCTCGGCGATTGCTCAGGCTGAGCGCTCGCGGATGAGACTTGCCGATGGCTTGATGAATTCGCGCACGCCAGTTGTAGTGAGCTGCATTGGCGGTGCAATCGTGGCTGGGTCTATCTGCGAGGTGGGCAAAGATGTAGTTGTCGTTCAGGAAAATGACACCACGTGCGCAGCATTCAGACTGCAATCAGTGTTACGCATTGAAGGAGTAGTCAATGCGCTTCGTGTAGAAGTTCCCGCGGCATCAAGCGCAGTACCTTTGACGATGAATGGTTGGTTGCGTTCACACTCTCACGTAGCCATGCACTGCCTAATGATTGACGGCTGGGTGATCCGCGGAAAAGTTCAGGAAGTCGGCGAAGACTTTATTACCTTACGCTGTGAAGATAATCGAGTAATAAGCCTTATGACGCAACACATTAGTGTCATTCGTTCAATTGAAGTTGCTGCCTAGTTATCCGAAGTGAATGGGTGGGCTTCTACAAACACTCTTGTCTGTTGATACATCCTGGTGATGTATTGCTCGATCTGCGTGCATTCAACGCGCCATTGACCCCGTCCGCCAACTTTGATTGCAGGTAATTCCCCGTTGCGAACAAGCGCGTAGGCCTGAGCTGCCGAGATGTTCAATACCTCAGCGACATCAGCCAGTGTGAGAAATCTAGGTTTTGGCGTGGTCACGCTGGCATTGTGTCAAGTTATTGGCATAGCTCAATTTCTTATCCACAGAAATAGTGGCTGTGGATAGTCATTGGCGCTTTATTGGTTTCTATTCGATGGTTATGAGCCTCACGAAAGGTGCCTCATGACAATCAAAGCTCTTAAGAATCGGGATCCTGCACAAGAATTTGCGACCATGATTGGCAGTAAACGACGCAGACTTCGAGATCTTCGCATTTGGCTTGGTCTGGCTCTCATCCTTGGATCAATGTTTATTGGTGCGTTTGTGTTGTCCTCTGGTGAACACACCAGCAACGTTTGGCGAGCCACCCGCGATTTAGCGATCGGCTCAATTCCCCAGGTTGAAACGGTAGCGCTTGCTCTAGGTGATACCGCCGCGAACTATTTGCCTGCGACTCAAATTCCGCAAGGCCGAATGAAATATCCCGTTGCTATGGGTGGGTTGATCCCCCTAAATGCGGTAGGCGCACTTGTTCCAGCTGCCGCCCGACTCGTCACTATTCCGGTTGATCCAATGCGCGCGCCAGTAGCGATTGCCGCAGGAGATGTCGTGGATATTTGGGTGAGTTCACCAAAGACAAACGATGGAGTTCCACCAATTCCAACGTTAGTGCTCAGCAATATTCGAGTCGCTGAGGTCGATCGCGAATTCACTGGTATTGGAGGTGAGTTGCCGGTTGTGCTTGATGTAGTCACATCCCAAACCGCGCAACTTCTTGGCGCTACGCGCGGTGAACTCTCTCTTGTCTTAGTGCCACTTGATTCTCAATCCTTTTATGGCGAGGTTATGCAGTGATGAGTGCAGTCTGCATCTTGGCT